>JAAEQP010001582.1 GCA_024231375.1 bacterium
CATTCACGCTTCGGTCGGCCGCAGTCCGGCGCCTCGTGTGCAGCGCTCTCAGAGAACGCCGAGAACAGGAGCGAAAACGCCGGGACTGACCCCTGCGAGCGCAGCGAGACGGGTCTGTCCCTGGCCTTTTCGCGGGCTTCGTAGACAGCTTGCGGATTTCTTCGACAGCCCCACAGACCCGCTTTCACGCCCCAATGTGTGAATTGTGTGATATATTGTCCTTTGGGTGGCGTCCTGTCGGCACCTCGTTCTCGGCATGACGGAGGACTGTTCAACAACCACAGGGGGTACAACAATGAAAAGGGCACGCACTGGATTCACGCTGATCGAGCTCTTGGTCGTGATCGCCATCATTGGTATCTTAGCGGCGATCCTGTTGCCGGCGCTGGCGCGAGCGCGCGAGGCCGCCCGGCGCGCAAGTTGCCAGAACAATCTGAAGCAGATGGGAATCGTCTTCAAGATGTACTCCAATGAGTCCAAGGGCGAACTATGGCCCTCCCTGAAGAAATACAAGGACGACATGGGGGACGACGACTCGTTGGGTATGTGCCTCAAGCCCAACGCTCTGCCCCCCGCCGGCCCGAACTCCTGGGTTCACTTCGTATTTGACGGACCGGCCATCTACCCTGAATACCTGACCGACGTCAATGTTCTTGCCTGTCCTTCGGACGGGAACTACACGGACATTATGGAGGGCCGCTGGAATATTGGCGGCGATCCCAACGCCGGCATCAACCCATGCAAGATTGACTACGCCTCCTACACCTATTTTGGCTGGGCCATCATGCCCGAGCACTATCTGAATCCCGGTTATGACCTGAACTCCGAAGACCCGGGCGCCATCGATTTCGGGTTCCTCGCCGACGTGGGAGATCTCGTTGGTGCGACGGGGTCGTGGTCTCCTGCCAACTACGACGAGGATGTAGGCCTCTCAAGCGGCGGGAGTGTGTATCGTCTAAGGGAAGGCATCGAGCGGTTCTTCATCTCGGACATCAACAATCCGGCGGCGACCGCGCAAGCGCAGTCGGACATCGCCACCATGTACGACCAAGTCGGAACCGACGTCGAGAATTACAACCACGTTCCGGGCGGCGGAAATGTCTTGTTCATGGACGGGCACGTCAAGTTCCTCCGGTACCCCAGCGAGTATCCGGTGTGCGTAACGTGGGCTGCCGGTATCGCGTCCGCCTTCGAGACGGGTCCCTAGGCGTCAGGGCCACTCACTTCTCCACGCCTCCCTGGCATCATTGCTGGATCCAGGGGGGCGGAGGTGTATCCACCGTCCAGTCGCCTGCTATTCATCATGGAGCGCGTGACTGCCGCTGCCGAATGGTGCGGCGGTTCTCAGGTGCGCGAAGCGGCCGGGCGACACTCCATGGACGCGTTTGAACACGCGGGAGAAGTGGTAGGGGTCGGCGAAGTCGAGGGCGTGGGCCACGTCTTTGATGCGTTTCCCGGGTTCTTGAAGCAACTCGGCGGCGCGGTTCATCTTGAGCTGCAAGAGACACTGGTAGGGTGTCAGGTGGTCGAACCGCTTGAAGAGGCGACATAGGTATGCATGGTCGACTCGGCAGGCTTCTGCGATCTCCCGCATGGAATGCAACTCCAGGCAATGCGTCTCTATGAAATGCCGACACCTCTGGTAGGTGCGGAATGCCCGGGATTTCTGAGACCCGTAGGGGATGGCGGCACTCGCCAACCGCAGCAGCAGGTATTCCAGCAACACGGTGCAGAGGGGGATCGTGAAGCGCGACCTACCCACCCCTTCGTCAACCAGTTGTTCGAACGATCGAACCACCTGGATAGGGTCACTCACCTGGATGACGCTTCCTGGCGGAAGTGAGGCCTGCGCGAGCAACTGGTTCGTCCTCTTTCCGGTGAAGTCCACGAAGTACTTGACCATGGGGTTGTTGGCGCTTGAATGAATCTCGTGGGGCACACCCGGACCGTAAGCGAACGCCGTGCCGGGGACCAGAGGCCAAGTTTGCCCGCCAAGGCGCAGAGTGCCTTCCCCCTCGGCCACGTACTCGACCGAGAGATAGGGGAACCCCGCACGTACGTTGTGGTAGTCCGCGGCGCATTGTTCGCGCCCGCCCGAAACCACCGCCAATGAGGCCTCGGGTGAGGGATGCAAGTCGAGATAGAACCGCCGTGCGTGGGACACCTGGGCGACGAAGAAATCCGGTTCGGGATTCATGGAAGCGCTCGCTTTGTTCGTAGAAGAAGTCAAATATCGCCATCCTTCGGTCGATCCTGGACATTTACATGCTACCATTAACAGCCGTATCATTGCGAAGTAGAGTCCGTAAGAAAAGCAAATATGGAAGGGTAGCAGCCCGAAGCGCAAAGGACCGCGTTACGCATCGGTTCTTTCGCGGCACCCCTCCAATTACTTGGCGCCAGACCCTGTGCCTCCGCTCACATCCTCAGAATCGAGGAGGAATGAGGCGTCCGGGATCAACGCAAGGAGTTCACACCATGGCCAAGTCGGCAAACGCTGTGGCAAGCACCACCTTGAACAAAGACGACCTCATCGTCATCGGAGGCGCCGGCGGATTTATCGCGGGTGCGCTCACGCGCTACTTCCACGACCAAGGATTCACGCGCATCCGAGCCATCGACCGCAAACCCTTGCCAGAGTGGTACCAGCGCGTGCCGGGGGTCGAGAACCTCTGCATGGACCTGAGCGAACGGAAGAACTGCATTGCCGCGTGCGAGGGGGCAGTGGAGGTCTACAACCTCGCGGCCGACATGGGCGGCATGGGATTCATTGAGAATTTCCGCATCGAGTGCTTGCGCAGCATCCTCGTCAACACGCACATGATCGAGGAAGCCTACCGCGCTGGCGCGGAACGTTACTTCTTCTCCTCCTCGGCTTGTGCCTACAATACGGACCTGCAAGAAGACCCCAACTGCCGCGCCCTGAAGGAATCCGATGCCTATCCCGCCATGGCCGAACGCGGCTACGGTTGGGAAAAGCTCATGTCGGAGATGTTCTGCCAGGAGTACTGGGCAGAGCGCGGCTTGAAGACGGGCATTGCCCGGTTCCACAACGTGTACGGCCCTTTCGGCACATGGGACGGCGGACGTGAGAAAGCCCCGGCGGCCATCTGCCGTAAGGTCATCGAAGCGAAGGACACGGGCAACCTGGAGATCGTCATCTGGGGTGACGGCGTGCAGACACGGAGCTTCATGTACATCGACGATTGCGTGAAGGGGATTGACCAGATCATGCACTGCGACGATCTCATCGCTACGCCCATCAATCTGGGGTCGAGCGAGCTCATCGCCATCAACGACCTCGTTTCCCTCGCCGAGGAAATCGGCGGCGTGAAGCTGGAACGCTCGCACGACCTGGACGCACCGCGTGGCGTCGCCGGACGCAACAGCGACAACACCTTCATCAAGGAGGTCCTGGGCTGGGAGCCGAACCTGCCGTTCAAGGACGGACTAACCAAGACGTACGCGTGGATCGAGCAGCAGTACAACGACCGCAAGGCCGGTAAACGGACCGTGAGCTAAGCCAGATGGATCGCACGGTGCAAGAACCCATTCAAGAGGTCATTGGGTCCATTCCCTACCGCATGGCGTTGGCCGGCGGCTGGATCGACCAGCCTTTCGTGTCGCGCCTCAATCCGGACGGGCGCGGCTCCATGGTTGTGGTGGGGCTTGAAGCCGATCATTGGTTCATGACCCGCGCCGGCATGGCCACGGGCACGCGCCAGGTCGCCATGTCGCTCTGGGACGGTGCCCTTCCCAACCGAGATCCCGCGGAGTTGGTGCGCGAACTGTATCACGAGGAAAACAAGGGTCAGCCTGAGCCTTCCGGCTCGCAGGACATGATCGGATTGATCTATCCCGGCATCAGCCGCCTGGATTTCGACTGCGACCACGAAGGGGGAGTCTTTCCGGTCCGTATCGAGACCAACCGCGACCCCGCGGCGGCGCGGTGGATAGAGAAGGTGTTCCACGTGCTGCCCGTAGGGCAACGGCCCGCCGGGTACAATCCCCTCGGCGAGCAGAACCTCGACCCCGAATGGATCGCGCGCCTCGGCCGATCCGGCAGTGATTGCTATGATGCTCTTCTCGGCATGGATCTCGAGGCCCTGGGGGCATCAATGAATGAATGCATGTCGTGTTGGGAGACCCTTCTCCCGCACACGGTGCGCCATCCCGCGGTGACGGTCGACCTTGCTGGCATCCTGGCCTACTACCAGGCACGGTATGCTGGCGCCATGTACTCCGGTTGCGGCGGCGGCTATCTCTACGTCGTATCCGAAGAACCCGTGCCCGGTGCCTTCGGCGTGACGGTCCGAATCTGATGAAGGGGGAGCGGGCGATGACACGCGTAGCTGTGATAGGCGTCTTCGACGACCTTCGCGCCAGGCAAGTCCGATTTCTGCAAGAAGCTGCGCGCCACGGCGACGTCGAAGTCCACTTGCACTGTGATGACGCCGTGCGGGAGCTGACGGGGCAAGCTCCCAAGTTTCCCCAGGAAGAGCGGCGGTACTTCCTCGAAGCCCTACGATACGTGACAAACGTGTCTGTCACTGACCGTGGCGACACCCCAGACGCGCTCCCTGAACAGGGCGGGGCGCTGCCCGATGCGTGGGCCGTCCTAGAGCAGGAGAGCGCCGAGGGGAAGGAGACCTTCTGCAAGGACCGCGGACTTGACTACGTCGTGGTTCCGGACGCCGCGCTCACAGACTTTCCCTTGGATGAGGCTCCCGCGTCCCGCGACGGGAAGAGCGTCCTCGTAACGGGCTGCTATGACTGGTTCCATTCCGGACACGTGCGCTTTTTTGAGGAGGTCTCGGAATTGGGAAGGCTATTCGTCGTCGTTGGGCACGACGAGAACATCCGCCTGCTCAAAGGCGAAGGGCATCCGATGCTGCCCGCTGAGGAACGGCGGTACATGGCGCAATCCGTGCGCTACGTCGAGCGCGCCCTCATCTCCACCGGACACGGCTGGCTTGACGCGGAACCCGAGATCGAAGCGCTTCGGCCTGATATGTACGCGGTGAACGAAGACGGCGACCGCGATGAGAAGCGTTCCTACTGCGAAGAACACGGCATCGAATACGTCGTACTCAAGCGCGCGCCCAAGGAAGGCTTGCCCCGCAGAGAAAGCACCACCCTCCGCGGATTCTGATTGCGGTTATCCCTGCGGGGGGTGGGATTCGATCCCCTCAGTGTCGGCTCATGTCGCCGTGTGGTGCAACACGCCTCATGAAGGGACTCTGGTTGGCGGCTTGACGGCCTGCCCTGGAAATTCCCGGGCAGAGCCGCTTTCTTCAATACCGCCCGAGCAGATTGACGGCCCGCACAGTGCGCGTCCGCTCCTCACCCTCATCAGTGAGCGTGCCCTTGTTCCAGAACTTGGCACGGTAGGAGAACTCGCCCCCCGTGGGCAGGCAGCGCACCGGATCCACCTGAGCGGTATCGGCAAATCCCGCGCGCCGGGGTGGGGGAGAGGAGTCGGGCCGCTCGTGGCACCCGACACAACTGCGTGTCTCCCCTGGTCGCGCGTACATCCAGATCTGCTGATTGCCGACCACGCGACGGTCGCTGTCCAGCACCTGCACGTGTATCAGTCGGTCGGCGGGTACCTCTACGTAGAAAGATCCGTCAGCAGCGAGTGGGGCCGTGCCGAGGACACGCGCGTGGGTTCCCGTGTGGTTCTTCCACGCAGGCCCGCCAAGGCTTCGGTGCGTTCGATGGCGCGTCACGACCGGCTGGCCTTCCACGATACGTACCAGCTTACCCCGGTTGCGTACCCGCTCTTCCTGTGAGACGAAGGCGGAGCTGCAGAAGAGCCGTCCCGTATACCCGTGCTGCCGCGGTCCGTCCGGCCGGACCGGTGGCCGAGCACGGGATCTCACGGGCCGCGCTTCGAACTCGGCGGTCTCCGGGTCGTTGTACAAGAGATGCATCGCCCCCGTTTCCGAGTTCATGATATAGAGCCCCAGGTCGATGCCCTTCGCATTGGCTTGCCCGCTTCGCTCAAAGCCCTTCGCCGTGGCAGCGCAGAGGATGCGTCCGTCCCAGAGGGGATACGGAGACGTGATCGCCATGTTCTTGTCGTGCGGGAGGACCGTTTCCCGATAACGTCCTGGACCCGTCACGGTCAATCCGGCCGTCGATGCGCAGAGCACGCGCCCCTCGCCGAAAGGTTGCGGCTGGGTCATGCGCACCACGCGGTGCCGCGGCGGCGCCTCCCCCCACCAATTCTCCTTGGCGCGCTGGGTCGCCTGACGCCAAAATTCCCGACGCTCCGGCCCATAGAGTGTGACGTTCTTGGTGCCATCCGGGAAGACGGCCTCGACGATGAGTTCGGTCTTCAGCCGGGAGTAGAACAGCTCAAGCCGGCTGAAGACAATACGGCCATCCTCCAGCACGGCCGGCTCGCGGTCGCCGCCGAGGTTGAACCCAATGCAATGGATGTCGCTGCCGTCCGGGTTCATCACGCTCAGGCCGCAGGCCAGGTAACCGTGGTATTCGTCACGCAGCCCAATCCGGCTCGAAGCGAACACGATACGTCCATCGGGTAGGTAGGCCGGCTGTACGTCGTGGTAGGGGCCGCGGGTGATCGGGTGCAGGTCGGTCCCGTCAACATTCATCTCCCAGATATGCCACCAAGGGTCGTCATCCCCGCCGCGGCGCGCGAAAATCACCCGATTCCCATCCCAAGACACTTCGCAGTCGGCCACAAACCCGTCCTCGAATTCGGTCAACGGGGTTACCATGCCGCCGAGTTCGGCCGGCTTCAACAGGAAAAGATTGCGGCCCAACCGGTATGTGGGTCCCGTGTCGGTTGTCGAATAGGTCTGCCGCCACGGGTCGATCTGGAACTGGTTGGGCATGGTGTTGCTGCCCTTGATGAAGACGATTGCGGATGTCTCCGTGGGGGGCGTGAGCGCCGGAGCCGCCAGAGGCGTGCGGGCTGTTGCCGTACTCTCTTCCCGAGTATGTCCGCGCATCGGTGCGCCCCTTCGCCAAAGGGCCTCGCGCGCCACAAGGCGAACGCTGTGATACGGATGGTTTGCCTCGGCATCTTCGAGCGCAGCCAGGGAGTCGTCGGTCCCCAGTTCATCCAGAACCAAGGCGGCCGCGTGCTGAATGCCGACCGCGCTGAGTTCATCATTCAGAATTTCGACGAATACGGGCACACATTGCGTCGCTCCGAGACGCCCCAAGGCCCGGATATAGGCCTCGCGGCACCGAGGAACGGGGTCATTGAACTCGTCTTGGCCCTGCAAGCCCTCATAGTTGCTGAGCCCACCGAAATATCCGTAGGCACCTTCGGGCTTGGATTCCATGAGGATCCGTGACAGTGGCGCCACAGCCTCCTGGGCCTCCATGAACATCAGGGCCTTGGCAGCGTTAATCCGCACCCAGCCGTTCTCGTGTTCAAGGAAGGCGATGAGCAGCGGTACGTCTCTCTCGTCGCGGCAGAATGTGGGCAGCCATGACGCCACCTCCATGTACGCCTTGTCCACGGCGTGTTTGCCGTATTTCGAAAGCTGCTGCGCCAGTTTCTCCAACGCCATCGTTTCCGGCTGATGCCCGGCGGGTCTGTCGGGCACATCCGCGCCCAACGCTCTCAACACCGCGTCGCATGCCGTACGCCGCAACCCCACTCGTTCCAGCAGATGGGCCGTTATCACCTGATGGGCCTCTGGCTCGTAGATCATGGCCGCGTCGTAGTCCGAAGGCAGGTTGGCTACCAGCAGCGGCGCAAGCCGCCTGAGGGCGGCACGGTTGTTCTCGTCGTTCAGTGGAAGTCGCGCCAGGGCGAATGCGATGGAGAAGGGCGTTTCAAACATGCGGTCGGAAGGGGAGAGGTTGGGCCAGTCGTCCGCGGGGTACGCTTTTGGCGCTTGGCCCTGCAAACCCCGTCCATACCGCGGATAGATGGCAATCAGCGCCGCTGCCGCATCGGCGCCGCCATAGTCTCCCAGCGCGTCGGCCGCGTAGCGCGCCCACTGCCGGTTCTCGAGAAAGGTCACAAGCAGAAGAAGCGATTCTGGATGACGAAGGCGGCCAAGGCTGCGTAGGCCAGCCTGAACCAAGGTTTCCTCCGCTGACGTCACGTTCTCGCTGTGTACATAGAGTGCAAGAACGCGATGGATCGCCTGGGAAGCCCCGTGGCCACCGAGCGCGCCCAGAGCCCGGACGCCCAGCTCCAAGCGCAGTATCGCCGAGCCTTCCGGTGGCGGCGTGGCAGACACCTCGATCTCCCGAAACGTCGTCGGGTACGTGTTCTGCTCAGAGGCGAAGGACGTTATCCGAACGTAGCGAGCCCGGCGAGGCGCGAAGGAAATCCTCAGTTCGGCGGGCGTTATTGTCCGTTGACGGCGGATCTCGTCGAAGACTCGTCCGTCCAGGCTCGTTGCGAGGGCGTAGTCGCTCATGCAATAGCCCGTGCCATACTGGTGTACCGTAACGCAACCGACCGTTCTTGGCTCGCCAAGGTCCACCGTGCAATGCTGCGGGAAAGGCACGTTCTTGGTTTGCCAGTAGTCCCCTCCTTGCGTGCCGTCCGTGAGCACGTCCGGCGGTCCCTTGTAGGTCGTCGACGCCGTAACGGCACATCCTAGCGCGAGATTCTTTGTGGCCTCAGCACCTTGTACAAGTGCAAGCACATCGCTCGGCGGTTTGTCCGCGGGAACGTCCGCCCACCAGCCGCGCCAGCGGTCCGCCTGTCGGCGGCGGACGTCTGACGGAGCCAACGCATCGAAAGCAAAGTCCATGCCCGTCAGATTCGCCAATGAGACGCAGGCGGCCTGCCGGGTCACCCAGTCCTCATCCCCAAGGGCCTTGAGAAGCGGCGTCACCTGGTCGCGCCCACCGCACCACGCGAGAGCCATCGCCGTCTCGCGTCGAACCACGGCCGAGTCGTCGCCCAGTGCCAATGTCAGCGGTCCCGCGGCCGAGTAGGCACGGAGATACCCCAATGCCTCCGCCGCTCCCGCGCGGACCGTAGGGGAGGGCGACTCCAGCCTTGCCAACTGCTCGGAAACTTGCTCATCAAACGGCGCAGTCTCGGCCTTTGCCACGGTCGCCGCGCAGAACAGGGCCAGTACTGCCCTGAGCACCCTTGCGCGTCTACGACATTGCTTCGGCATCGGTTCTTCTCCCTACCCCCGTAGCGCGAGACGTTCTTCGGAAATCAGCGGCACATCTCACAGTTTCATCCGCTCAATAGTGAGGCCGAGCGGAAAAGTGCAGTCCAAAGGTCCAAGCTTGCATGCGCACTGAGAAACCTCGCCTTCCCGCGCCTTCGGGCCGGTTTGACGCTCCGAATCGCATTGTACCAACTCAGAATGGGAAAGCGGAACCGCCGATTCAGGTGCTCATCGTGACGTGGTGCTCGATACACAGGTCAGTTGATGGCGGATGGATACGGGCCCGTCTTCGCGCAAGGCTTGCGGAATCTCTTCAGACCAGCCGGACCACGTCCTCCAGGGCAATCGCACCAAAAACCATCCCGGGACAACCGCCAACTCAAATGCGGCACTCATCCGTGCGACGCGGGTAACTTCCCGGCACGTGAAGGGGCGTACCGGCGTCTACTCCACACCAAGTGTGCCACCCACAACACTGTTGTGGGTGTCTTCAGGCTACGGGATGGTGCCCCATCGTGAATCCGGACACCCACAAGCTGCCGCTTGAGGGTGGCACACGTTGCGAGACCACATAGCCACGGCGGTCCGGTTAAGTGCGATTGACCTACCACGTCCTCCTACACGGACCGCCCTTCCATTCTGTATACTTCAGCAAGAAGCCCGACAACCCGGACCACAGCGCGGTGGATACGTCTCCCAAGCCCGGGACTTGCGGAATGGATTAACTTGGGTACGCAACGTGAGGACGAGAGGTTCGCATCATGCACAAAGTAATGATTGCACCGAGAAGATATGTACAGGGGGTGGATGCTTTGAAGGAAGCAGGCGCCTTGGTGTCTCCCATTGGCAAGAAACCGGCCATCTTGTGGGACGAGAAGGTGAAAGGCATTGTTGGCGACGCCTTGCTCGCGAGCCTGAAAGAGGCGGGGCTTGAAGCAGAACCCATAGATTTCCAGGGCGATTCGACCAAGACGGAAGCCGGACGCGTGGCGGGGATCATCAAGGACTCGGGTTGCGACGTCATACTGGGCGTTGGCGGCGGAAAGACCCTCGACACGGCGAAGGCTGCCGCGGCCCAGGTCGGGGCTAAGGTCGTCACCATCCCGACCATCGCGTCGAATGATTCTCCCACCAGTTCATACACCGTCTGGTACGATGACGACGGCAACTGCATGGGCTTCGAGAGCTGGGGCGTCAACCCCGATCTTGTCCTTGTCGATACCCAGGTTATCGCGAACGGCCCCGTGAGCGCGTTCGTAGCGGGCATGGGCGATGCCCTCGGCACTTGGGTCGAGGCGGATGCCTGTTCGCAAGTCACGGCGCCGAACCTCGCGGGCGGCACGTCCACGTTGGTGGCCACGAGCATCGCGAAGCTCTGTTACGAAGTCCTGATGGAACATGGCGTGGCGGCGAAAGAGGCCGTTACCCAGAACAAGGTGAACGATGCCGTGGAAAGAGTCGTGGAAGCCAATGTTCTGATGTCCGGACTGGGCTTTGAAAGCGGTGGCGTTGCTACGGCGCACATGGTTGCCAACTGCTTGCCGTCGTTCCCGGAATGCCACGGCCTGATGCACGGCCACGAAGTGGGCTTTGGCGTCATCACGCAGCTTTGCCTGGACAAGAGTTTCGATGCCGAAGAAAGAAACCGAATTGTCGACTTCGAGATTGCCGTCGGGTTGCCGGTGACCTTTGAAGAATTAGGGCTTGAAGGCGTCACGCGCGACAAACTGAAAGTGATTGGCGACATCTGCGGTGGCGAAGGATCCCTCTGCGCCAATCATCCCTTTGAAGTTACCTCGGACGATGTTGTGGAAGCCATGATCG
>JAAEQP010001583.1 GCA_024231375.1 bacterium
GGCGTCGCTGGTGCTTCGGCGGCTAGGGCCGCAGTGCCGCCCACTGTGGCGGCCACGGCACAGGCGCTGGTACGGGTGATGAACTCGCGTCGGGTGTTCCGCATGTGGACAGTCCTCCTTGCGGGCATGATAGCGGATGGCGAGGGCGTGTTCGAGTGGGGCGTGTGGGAGATGTCGTGTACTGTGTGAACGAAACCCGCAATTACTGCTAGCGGGCGAGGTCCTGCCGTTGGCTGCGCGGACTCCGGAGGCCTACCGCTCGCCGGAACTGTGGGGTCCCGAGACGGGTGAGGCGTTCGAGCCGTCCTATGACCGCGTATTCGACAACGTGCGCGTACGGCTGGCGTTGAAGGCGCATCAGGCTGTTTTCCTGGTCTGCCGCAATGGGGAACGGGACCTCCCCGCTTTCCCCTATCCCGGACGCGAAACGGAAGCCCTGGTGGTGGCGGTCCCTGGGAAGTCGCGCTTCCAGAAGGGGCAGGTGCGCCGACGGCACTGACGATGAACGAATTGCAGTCGCTGCACGAGTCAGACGACCCCGGTGTGAGGCACTTCAGCGGAATCGCCACCTACCGCGCCACGTTCGCCTGGGATGGTCCGGCCGACGCGGCTGCCACGCTCGATCTGGGGCAGGTCGCCGAGGTGTGCCGGGTGCGGGTGAATGACCAGAATGCGGGGATCGGGTGGCATGAACCGTATCGTTTCGACCTTGGCGGAAGACTGAAGCGAGGCGAGAACGCGATCAAGGTCGAGGTCGCCAACCTGTGGCATAACCGCATCGCCGGAGACGCCCGTCTGCCGAAGGGAGACCGGGTGACCCGAGTTGTACCCGAGACACATTACGAACGCATGGGCGACGCGAAACTGGTGGCGTCGGGCCTTATCGGCCCGGTGCGTATCCTGACGCACTGATGAACTGCGTCACCGCAAGGTGCCGACACATCGGGAAACCGGGCACCCACACTTGAGGGCCCTTTCGTCACCCCTGTCCCGGGAAGGCGGTTCGCCAATCACAACACAGATTGCACGTGGGTGCGAAGACCGTCTTCGAGGCGCGTGGCGGGCACGGGAAGACCACAGTCGCGGAGCTTGTCCAGACTGTAGGTGCGATGGCACAGGAACGACCGCTTGTCGGGGTTCTCGGCTAGGTAGGCTGACACGGGCACCTCTTCTACCTGCAAATCGACTTCCAGAATATCAGCGATGATTTGGTAGAAGTGTCGCGATTCCACGATGTCAGGACCCGCCGTCATGAAGATCTCGTCTGAGGCCTTGGGGTTCCCCGCACACCCGAGGGCGATACGGGCCAAATCTCCCGCGTAGATGGGTTGTTGCAGAAAATGGCCACCGCCCACGAGCCTAAGCGGCGTGCCAGCGCGCAGGGTTTCGATAAGCGACGCGTCGCGACCGTGTTCGGGCAGGCACCCGAGAAGAGAGCCGGGTCCGTAGATGTGGCACGGACGAAGGATGGTCCACGCCATGGCGCCCGTGTCGCCGTTGATGAACTCCAACTCGCACAAGCGCTTCTTCCCGCCGTACAACTCGCCAAGGAAATGGGGATTGTCTACGCTCTGGGGAAACGTGCGTTTCGACGGCTCGAACACGAAATCGGTCGAAATGAACACGAAGTGCTTGGCGCGCTCGCAGAAGAGAATCACATCTTGCCTGGCATCCTCGGGATCGTAGCCGATGGAATCGACAACCATATCCCACGTGTCAACGCCGGCCTCGGTGAGAGCGCGTTCGAGGGCGGCTGAATCGTGCCGGTCGGCTCTGAGGCCGGTGACGCCTTCGGGCAATTCGCGTTCGCCTCGGGTGATGCCCCAGACGCGATGCCCCTGGCCCACGGCCAGGCGCGCCAAGGTACCGCTGACGAAACCGCTTGCGCCAATGAGAAGGATGTTGAGAGGCGCGTTGGTCATGATTCGCTGGTTCCCAGAAACCCGTCGCTCCAGAAGACGGGGTCGTAGCCGTTATTCGTGACCCATTCCAGGGAAGCCTCGACCTTCTGCATGACGGTGGGCTGGTAGAGGTCGAGTTCCCGTCGGAAATACTGCTCATGAATGAGCAACTCGATCATCTCGCCGGTCTGAGGCGATTGAGCCCGGGCATCGAGCACGGCGGGGATGGCTTCGGCTTCGAATGCGTTGACCACACAAGGACAATGGACGAAGGTAACGCCCATGGCCGTGTCACGCCAGGCCGTGCGCGCGTTGCAGTGGGCCTGTTGCTCGGGAGTGAGGTAGTAGCCGGTAGTGCAGCCTCCTGCGCGCAGGTCGAACAGGCCGACCAACGTTTCGATACCTCGGTCGCGCAGGGCGCGGACACCTTCGGCGGGGCATTCGGCCCAGTGGATGGTGGTGGTGGAGCCGAGCACGGCGTCACCCGCGAATCGGCGGATATGGTCGGTGACGAGGTCGAAGTCGTGGGCCATCTGCGTATACGACGCGTTGCGGTAGGGCCGGTCGGGCTTGTCCTGCAGCGCGTGGAAGCTGAGGTGCAACCACGACGCGTTGGCTTCCCATTCGTCGCGCCACCGGTCGGGCATCTGGGTAAGGTCGAACCCATCGGTTTGGTAGTAGATGTTGATGTGAACCTTGGTTCCGAAACGCGCGTGCATGTCGCGCAGGAACCCGAGATACCAGTGGTCGAACAAGGAAGGGTACTGGCCGGAATTCGACCCAAGGTCCTTCAGGAACAGAATGTTGTCGTCCATGGAGAACCGGTACCGTTTCCGGCTGCCACGATTCCACGAGACTTCGATGGCCTGGGGTTCAGCGCCGGTGGCAATGGTGATGGTGTTGTGCCGGGCGGTGAGTTGCGCCTCACACTCGAAGGCGTCCCCTTGGCGTCGTGCATCGATTCCGTTGACGGTGACCGTATCGTTGACCGGGGCGACGCCGCGCACGACGATCGCGAGCGCGTCCGAGGTCTCTTCGCCATCGTGGCGATGGAGAATGTCTCCGTCGAGCGGGAAATCCAGCCGGAACTTCGTCATAGGCCCCCCCAATGCGCGGCTTACTTGAAACAGTGGATGATGCCCGTGTCGGTGCTGGCGTAGAGGCGGCCGTTTGCGACGGCGAGACCATAGGCCCGCCCATCGACGGCCACTGAGCCCGCGGATGACCCGTCGGCGACTGCGTAGGCGGCGACCGAGTCCTGCCCGCCCGCCAGGAGCACGTCGCCTGCCAGGATGAGCGTGAAGGGATGGTCCGCGGCGATGTTCCAGAGCTGGTTCGAGGAGGCACGGTCGACGGCCACAAGATTGGTGTCACTGAGCACGTAGGCGCGGTCTTCGGTGACGACCATGGAGACCGCGCCTTCAAAGGAGGCGATCTTGTCGCGGGTCTCGGCGTTGCTCACGGTAATCCAGCCCTGCTTGTTGCCGGGCCCGTGGGCGATCTGTTGGTCGGGCGTAAGGACGGCGAACACGCCGCCGCCGCCTTCGAGGGTGCCGAGACCTTCGCCGGTGTCGCGTTGGATGACCATGGGGGCGCTTCGGCCTTGGGGCACGTACAGCTTGGTGGGCGAGGCGAGAAACGCTCCTTCGATGGTGACTTGGTTCAGTGATTTGCGGAAGCGGCCCGGCCCTTCGACATGGCCCGTGGCAGCGTCCACCGCGCACAGGAACGACTCACGCCAGGGGACCAAACCGGCGCCGAAGTAGGCGGTGCCGGCGTCCACGAGCACGCCCGTGCGGCAGGGCCACATGGGGATGAGTTTGCCGTCGTTGGCGATTAGGCGGCCATCCTCGGTCGGCGTGTACTTCCAGATGAGTGCGCCATCCGCTACGTTGAGGCAGTAGGCGTACCCGTCGTCGGACCCGAAGTAGGCCTTGCCGTCGACAACGGTGGGCGTAATCCGAACGGGGCCGTCCGCATCAAACGACCAGCGGACGTCGCCGGATTCCGTGTCGAGACAGTAGACGCAGTCCTCGACCGACGATCCGAAGTATGCGGCATCGCCGACGACCGCCACGTAGAAGGCGGGGTCGTAGTTGCGCATGGATCGGAGTCCCTTGAGCCCGGCGTAGGCGTCCCACTTGGCGGGTCCGTGCCACGCAGGCATGGGCGGCGCGGGCGGCGTGTAGCGCCACTGTTCGGCCAAGGCCCCGATGTCGAGGGTTTCGGACGTGATTCCGCTTCGACGGTTGTCGTGGCGGTAGGTGGGCCAGTCGTCCGCGAAGGACGGCGACACCAGGGACGTCGCCAGGAGTGCGGCGATGAGAATCAGACAACCAGGGTTGAGTCGTATCATGGTATGCGAAATCCTTCGTATCATGGCGCTACTCACTTTCCGCGGGGCGCGAAGGCCAACGACGTTTCCATCCAACCGCCACAACTGCATCCGCCTCCGCCTTCGGGCGACAGAATCATGCCGCCACCCGCGACGGTGGTGAGCCAACAGCCCGGACGCAACCGCGTCCATGCGGTGACGTCGCCGGTATCGGGGTCCCACATGGCGATCTGGCGGCCCGAGCCACGGTACACGAGGGCGTGCTCGGTGGCGGCGTAGGTGGCGCATCCTTCGTGCCGGCCCATCGCCTCGGTCACGCGCTTGCCTGTGGCGATGTCGTAGCCGCAAGGTTCGAGAAAGATGGTGTCCGCGACCACAGCAGGATGCTGCATGTGGCCGCTGTGATCCCCGCCGGTCCAGTCGTGGGTGGCGTGCCACCTTGGCGCCCCGTTGGTATCTTCGAAGGCGTAGAGATGGTACTTGTCGTCGGACAGTGCGATGAACAAGGTATCTTTGGCGTGAACCAAGTAGAAGACCACAGTCCCGTCGATGGTGTCGAGGGGCTGTTCCCACAGTTTGGTGCCGGTTTGCGCGTCGAGGGCGACGAGGAACTGGTCCTGCCAGAGTTCCTTCATGCCGATACGGCCGGTGCCGGCGGCCGCGACCTTGGGATGTCGGGATTCGACGAAGTAGAGACGGCGGGGCAGGTCGCGGCTGGGTTCGGCCACGACGATGGTGGTATTGATGACCGTGCCGCCCTTGTAGACCCACGTGCGCTTGAGCGTTTCCTTGTCGAGAGCGAACAGCGAATCGCTGCACACCTTGAAGGTGACGGGGCCCACCCGGTTGTCGTACCACCCGGCTTGAGCGGCGCCCCAGTAGTTGGTGTAGACGGACTCGGTCTTGACGGTGCTGCCGAACAGGATGTCGCCGGCCTGAGCAATGTAGCCCCAGTCGCGAGCGCCAGCGTCCTGGTCGGACTCAAGCACGTGTGCCAAGGCGCCTGTGGCCGCGTCGATCAGCCAGCACGCGTCGCCCACGGCCGCGTAGACAAACCGTCCATCGGTACACCAGTTGCTCGCGTCGCGCGGCATGTTGAACCGTTCGATGGACGGAATCTCCAATGACCAGAGAATCGCGCCGTTGTAAGCGTCTTGCGCGATAAGGCGGTGCAAGCCCTGGGTGAAGAGGCGTCCATCGGCGAAGAGGGGCGCCGGAACGCGCGGGTTGCGGTCGACCATGGCGCGGGAACCGGGTCGGCCCAGCCACTGTACCTGAAGCGCATCGGTCCGGGTAGCGCCCATGAGGGTTTCTCCGCTCCGTGCGGAGTTGTCGGGGCGGCCATACTGATGGGTCCAGGAGCCTGCGCCTTCCACCGCGGCACGCGACAACAGAGCCCACACGCCGGACTCCTCGGATAGCGCGCATTTCATGCCGCTGTCACCCAGCCACGCGGCGATGTCGGTCGATGCCGGCTTGGCCGGGGCGGCGCCAGGCGCACCCAGACACGCCACGCCGCCCAAGGGGTGCAGAATCCGCGCGACCTCGGCGGCGGGCACGGGACAAGCGCCTTCGGTGAGCATGCGGTCGGAGGCGATGAGATTGGCGAAGTACTCGGAGAAGGGCAGCGCGTCGTAGGACTCGACGGTGCGAAGGGTAACGCGGTGGCCGTAGACGCCTGCCGCCTTCAGGGCTTTCCGGCCCGATTGCACGGCCTCAGCATCCGTATCCATACCTATGATGAAGAGTTGCGTCCGTTTGGCCAGTTCGTAGGCCAACCGGCCTTCGGCGCAGCCCAACACGACGCAGTAGCCGCCTCCCTTCGGACCGGCGGCTGCGATACGGTCGGCGGCGGCCGTGTAGACGGGCGCGAGCGCGTCGGACGGGTAGGGCGAGGGGCGGTCCGGGAGCGGCGGAAGCGTGTAGTTGAAGGCGGTGTCGCATTCGAAATCTTCGGTTCGCGCTTCGGAGCCGCTGGACGGGATCACGATCCGGTAGTAGTGGACCTCGTTGCGGCGGAGACCGTCGATGGCGATTTCGTGATCGGTTTTCGGCGTGGCGTCTTCGCGGCGCAACGTGTCGTCGCCGATGACATACTCAACGACCGAAGGCGCGGGCTCGTGGGTGCGCCAGCGGATGAGGGCGGCATCGGGTGCGGTGAACTGGAGCCAAGGGCCCAAGGCGACCTGGACCTTTTCAGGAAACAGGCCGGGACGGGCGAGGAAGTTGTCTTCGATGTCGTCGGCGGTCAAGGCACGTTTGTAGAGACGGACCTGCATGACGCGGCCTTCGCAGCGGAAGAATTCGTCGTCGTCGTGGTAGGCGCCGATGTCGAAGAAGGCGTGGTCCGGGTACAGGATGGGACCAGACTGGTCGTCGGCGGTTCCGCGCAACTTGCCGTTCACGTAGATCTGCATGTCGACGCCATCGTACACACCGACCACGTGGTACCACTGGCCCAAGTCGAAAGGCACGCTGGCAGTGAGGTAGGTCATACGCCCGTCGCCGTCGTCGGCGCCCTTGGACGAAAGGCCGAAGGAGAAACTCGAATCCTTGTAGCCGAGAGTCCAGCCTTTCTCGAAGCCGCCGTTGTCCTGGAACGCGCCCAGGATGCCGCCCCACGGCGCGGCCTGATCGATCAGGACCCATGCCTCGGCGGTCATGGGACCTTCAGGGAGGCGTGTGTCTTCGAGTTTCTCGGAAATGGAGACGTGGGTCTTATTTCCGTCGAGGCGAAGTGACTCGGGATTCTTGGCGAATTTCTTCTTGCCGACGATCTCAGCGTCCGGGCCGCGCTTGGAGTCGAGGGTGTGCCCGTCGACGCGGTCGCGCGCGAAGACCCAGTCGCCGATGAGGCCCTGGGTGACGAGATCGCCATCGGCGGCGACCGCGGTCGCCGCGACGAGAAGCGACAGAACCAATAGGGGGGCGAAACGTTTCATGGGAAGCCGGTCCTCTTGTGTGTCGCGGGGGTCGTCGCGCCGTGGACGCACCGCGATTGGAGTATTCCTGCGCGTCCCAAGTATCCCGCAGTGGGCGTGGATATTCAAGCGGAAGGTGACGGAGACGGGAAGTGCTCGTCGACGACCGGAGGATTCTCACATGGGCAGGGTCATGGGTCAACCGACGACAAGAGTTTGCTCTGCTTGAACGCGTTCGGTTGTGGTGTTTCCACGGCAGTGTGGTGAATTTGTCATCTTCCGGCATCGACATGCATCCTTGATGGTGAAGACATTGGACAGGATGCTGTGAAATGGGCGCAATCGACGACACATCGGAAATCGCGGCGACGCTGAAGGGCGACGACACCCGCTTCGGAAAGCTGGTCGAACGCCACTTCGCGCCTGTGCGTGCGTTGTGCGCGGCGCATCTTGGCAACCGGTCGGACGCGGACGACGCGGCGCAGGAGGCCTTTGTCCGGTGTTACGAGCAGCTTCACCGGCTCCGGAATCCGGAGAAGTTCCCGGGATGGCTGATGGCGATTGCGCGCAATGTGTGTCGGACGCGTCTACGGAAAGCCCGCCAGGAGACATCGCTGATCGAACGGTACCGGAATGGCGTCGTTCGCGAGGAAGACCACGGGGCGAGTCCGGACAGGCAACTCATGAGTGCGGAGTTCGCGGGGACCGTACACGCGCTGATCCAGGACCTTCCGCGCAAGACGCGTGAGGCGGTTGCTCTCCACTATCTTGAGGGGCAGTCCATTCGGGAGATTGCAGTCTATCTCAACACATCGCCCAACGCCGTGGCACGGCTGTTGAAGTACGGGCGCGAGAAGATGAAGGACCGGTTGTGGCGTGAGGGGATCGACTCGTTTCGGGCGTTCCGGCGCGGTTCGACGGAGGAGGGGATTCGGAAGACCTGTGCGGCGATCCCCCTCGGTCAAGCCGCATGGTGTCTGAAGGGCGGCACGGGGGCGGTGACGGCGTCTACCGTGGCCGCGGGAGGAGTACTGGTTTTGAAATCCAAACTCATCATCGGTGGTGCGGCTGTTGCCATCATCGGGTTCTTCGTGGTGTTGCACAACCTTCTGGGAAGCGGCACGGCTACGGGGGAGCCGGGGGCGGGTCCGCCGGTGCTCTCCCCGGCGGCGGTCGTAGAGGATACAGCCCCTGAGCGGGCCATCAGGGAGGATAGTCCAAGCGTGGTCTCCGCCCGAGAAGAGACCGCGCCGATGCCCCGGCGCGCGGCGGCAGACACGGCCCCGGTTCCCGAGGAGAGTCTCTATCCCGTGCGCTTGCCCGAAGGGGCTTTCGCGGAGGTGTGGGGGCACGTTATGGACACGGCGGGCGTTCCTGTCGGGGGAGCCGACGTAACCGTGATGGCGTTCGGTGTTCCAGAAGGGACGCCGCCGACGCAGGAGGGCGTTGAGGAGCGGGCCGTATACTTGGAGCGCTTCTGGGACAAAGACGCGCAGCGCCCGCGGGCGTCGTTCGCCGAGGCGCATTCATTCTCAGGAAGAACGGACGGGAAGGGGGCGTTTCGCGTAAGCGGCATCCCCTTCGAGGGGCTCGTGTCGGTACAGGCGCGTGCCGACGGGTACATTCAGGAGGAGCCAATGGGCTTGGCCGTGAAGGCGGGCGACCCGCGCAAAGTCCTCATCCGTATGTGCGTAGGGCGACCGGTCCAGGGACGGGTACTGGACGGCGCGGGCAGGCGGCTGGCCGATGCTACGGTGCGCGTGCTGGGCATGGTGGAGGCGCGCGGCGCGCGCATCCCGGACGCGACGACGGGGGCTGACGGGACCTTCACGCTCTGGGTCCGCGAACCGGGGCAGGCGTGCCTTTCCGTCGAGTCCGACCGGGAAGGCGCAGCCACATTCGCCGGTCTGCACCTGGACCCCGGTCAACTCCTGGAACTCCGGTATCCCGCCAAGGCAACACTCACGGGCTACGTACGGTCCGGCAGCGGACGGGCCCTGGGGCGCGTCACCGTGCGTCTGAAGGGCGCCCTTTCCATCCACAGTGATGAAGGACGTCACATCATGACGACGTCGGCCGGCAGCGCCACCTATGAGGCCGAGACCGGGTCGACCGGAAGATACCTCATCGAAGGCATCGACCCCGCCCAGGAATACGAGGCCGAGGTCGTCGGCGTGGCGGGAGCCGTTCTCGCTGAGAGCGAGAAGATCGGGTTGTTGCCGGGTGGCGAGCGGACCATTCGCAACTTCGTGGTCCAAGATGCCATTCAGGCGCGCGGCGTGGTGTTCGCAACAGGATCGCGCCGTCCCTTGCCCCGCGTGAGGGTGTCGGCGTCACCCCGGTCCGTGTCGGGGTCGTCCGTGCGCGCGGAGACCGACGACCAAGGCCGGTTTGAAATGACACTGCTCACAGGACCGGGAGACTATGCGTTCCGGCCATCGTACCTGCGGGCCGGTGTGAGCGCGAGCGTCGCCGAGAAGGCCTACGTGCGGGTCGTTGCATTGCCTCAGGCCCCGGAATCGATGATCGAGCTGGATCTTCCCGAAGGGTGGATCGCACGGTTTCGCTTGGTGGACACGGATGGAAACCCGGTGCCGGGTGTCGATGTGGTCGTAGACGAGAAGATGCCGGGGGCGAAACTGGGATACGAGCCGGAACTGGTGCATCGCGACGGAAACGAGATGGTCATTTCGGGGCTGGCGCCGGACTCGGAGTTCACGTTCCGGTTCAGCCACAGGGCATACGCACCCATGTCGATGGGACCCTACGTGGGGGCGCCGGGCGACGACATGCCCGTCGCGCCTGTCGTCCTGTACCCGCTCTCGAAGGCCTCCGGCGTGACGGGACGACTCCTCGGCCCGGATGGTGCGCCCGTAGTGGAGAATCGTTTCGGCGTGATTCTCCGCTACCCGAACGGTAGTTTGGGGAAGATGGGCGGACACACGGACGGCGAAGGCTTCTTCCTGCTGTCCGACAATCTGCCCGGCGTCAAGATCGATATGACCTTCGTCTTCAGCAACATCAACGGGAAATGGGCCCCGCACGAAGCGCGCTCCACGCTGTTCCTCGACAATGAGGACGGCGTCGCTGACTTGGGGGATATTGTCGTCTCCGGGGTGGAGTGAGTCTAGACGCGTGGTGCTGTCGTTCAGGGCGGGCTCGCGGAGCCGTTGAAGAAGCCCCGGGTCGACGAAGGTTCAGTATCCACACCAGACACACCA
>JAAEQP010001584.1 GCA_024231375.1 bacterium
CCGGACCCCTCACCCTGCCCTCTCCCGTTGGGCGAGGGTAAGAGAAGCCGCAAACCGGGGACATGGGTAACAACACACGGTCGTGCATGCCTCTGGTGAATGGAGGCGACACATGGAACCTGCCCTAGAAAAATCGCGTGCGACCAAGGCCACATCTTCTGCGCGCCGCC
This sequence comes from bacterium, assembly GCA_024231375.1. The sequence goes on from JAAEQP010001584.1 coordinate 171, forward strand.
GCAAGCGCGTCTTAGCCCCCTCTCCCGACGGGCTTGCCCGCCGCAGGAGGGAGAGGGTTGGGGTGAGGGGTCCGGCCCCCAATCACTCGTCCGGCTCGGCCACCGCCATGGAAGGGCAATGATGGGACGTGAGATCTGTCAGTCCCCGTTTGTCGGTTCTGTTCTGATGGGTGTGAGACGTTGCAGCTGGGCCGTCGCGTTCACATCGTCCCATCAGGTCTGCCACCATCCCGTGCCCTGAAGACACCCACAACAGTGTTGCGGGCGGCACGCTTGTTGTGGGATGGGCTCTGGCACGCCCCTGCGCGTGCCGAGCAATCTTCCGGCGCGACACCCTCTGCACCGTTAATGGCATCATTGCAGCTGACGCCCGCTTCCTGATGGTTTTGGCAAAATTGCCCGGCGTCGCCCACGTTGCAGCCTGGGGCGCAAGCGTCTACAATCGGTCTTGGCGCCGGGTGTAGGCGCCGCCCGTGTTTCGATGGCGCGTGGACAAGGGGGGATGCGTGCCAACACAGACACCCCCTGAGCAATCGGAGAAGTGCAATGTTCCGTTCACGCACCGCTGGGTGGATGATCGCCACGGCTACGGCGTTTGCCGCGATTCCCGCTACAGGCCAGGACATGCCCATCGACCTTTCGGCCTCAAGCCAATGGAAGTTCCAGGACGAGCGCGCCGCCATCCGCGATGGCGAGTTGGTGCTCGACGGCCGTGACGTCACGACCAAGGCGGTCTTCATGCCCTATGAGTGGGCCGACGTGACGTTGCAGGCGAAGTTCATGGTGGAGCCGTCCCAAGGTGTGATGGCGTGCGGGTTCGTGGTGCGCGCATCGGACGCGTACAACGCGTACTATGTCCACTATGACAAGGGACAAGCCATTCTCTGCCGGTCCACCAAGGAGAAGGAGTGGAACGAGATCAAACGCGTGAAGGATCTCGACAAGCCTGCCGGCGAATGGCATGAGGGGAAACTGGAATGCGTTGGCAACACCATCAAGGTCCATCTGAACGGGAAACTGCTCTACGAAGTCCAGGACGACACGCTCAAGCGCGGCCGGGTGGGCTTCTACGCAGGGCAGGGGCTGGTGCATGTGAAGGACATCGTCGTGTCGGGTGAGGCAACGAAGACCGACGCGCCCTTCGACATGCCGGAGCCCCCTCCCCCACTCTACGTTCACGTGTGTAAAGATGCGGGCGCGGGGGCGTATGAGGCGTTCCCGGATGTGTGCCGCCTGAACGACGGCCGGCTCATGTGCGTGTTCTACGCGGGCTACGGCCATGTGTCGATGCCGAACGAGGCGCTGCCCAAGGGCGGGCGCGTGTCCTATTGTCTTTCGAGCGACGAAGGACGCACGTGGACCTCGGCCGAGACGCTGTATGACGGCCCCGACGACGACCGCGACCCGTCCATCATGCAACTGCCTAGCGGCCGCATCATCTGCAACTACTTCACGCTCCGCGAGAACAAGAGCAAGAGTCCGCCGTGGGACGGACTCGGCACGTGGATGGTCTATTCGGACGATATGGGCATCACGTGGTCCGAACCCCTCCAGATCGCGGACAATTACTACTGCAGCGCGCCCGTCCGCCTGCTGTCCGACGGGCGACTGGTCCTGGGCCTGTACAAAGAGGATGGCGACACGGCGTACGGCGCGGTGACGTTCTCGACGGATGACGGTCTCACGTGGGGTGCGCCCATCGACATCGACAACGGCGGCGTTCGGCTCGACGCAGAGACGGACGTCATTGAACGCCACGACGGCAGCTTGTACGCGGCCCTGCGCGCGGCTGGTCCCTCGGCGGCATGGTCGGAATCCAAAGATGGCGGCAAGACATGGTCGGTGGCCGAACTTCTCGGCTTCCCGGGGCATTGCCACTACCTGTTGCGCACGACGAACGACATCATCGTGATGGCGCACCGGCTCCCAAGTACGAGCCTGCATTACAGTCTCGACGAATGCGCCACGTGGAGCGACAACGTGCTCGTGGACAGCGTAGGCGGCGCGTATCCGTCCATGGTGAACCTGAAAGACGGCACGGTCCTCATCGTGTACTACGAAGAAGGTGCGGGGTCCAGCATCCGGGCGAAGCGGTTCCTGGCTACCAAGACGGGCATCCAATGGATGCCGGTGTCGCAGGGCGTGTTGCCGAGCGCGACGGTAGTCGAGCATGCCAAGATCTGGGACGATGCGCCCCACAACGCGTTCACCAACCTCATCCGGTTCAATGACGCTTGGTTCTGCGTGTTCCGCGAGGGGCAAGGTCATGTGTCGCCTGACGGCGCGTTGCGGGTTATCACGTCCAAGGATGGGAAGACCTGGGAATCCGCCGCGCGCATCACGTCGGACATCGCCGACCTGCGGGACGCCCAGATCTGCCTCACGCCGGACGGACGTTTGATGCTCAGCGGCGCGGCGGCGTTGCACCCGCCCGCGGACGCCAAACACCAGACCATGGCGTACTTCTCCGGCGACGGGTTCACGTGGACCGAGGGCGTGCCCATCGGCGAGAAGGATCTCTGGTTGTGGCGCGTATCGTGGAACAAGGACACGGCCTACGGCATCGGCTACACCACCGCGGTACCGAGGGGCGAGGGCTGCATCCGGCTGTACAAGAGCGCCGACGGCAAGGCCTTCGACACGCATGTCGAGTTTCTGCGCAAGGGCGAGTACTCCAACGAGTCGTCCATGGTGTTTCTCGAAGACGATACGTGCCTGTGTCTGTTGCGCCGCGACAACAAGCCGCCGCACCAGAACGGGCTGCTGGGCGTTGCCCAGCCGCCGTACACGGAATGGGACTGGAAAGACCTTGGCATGAAGATCGGCGGCCCCCACATGATCCGCCTGCCCGACGGCCGGTTCGTGGCCTCGGTCCGGTTGTACGACGAAAAGGTGCGCACGGCGCTGTGTTGGGTGGACCCGCTTGAAGGTACGTTGACGGAGTTCCTGGCCGTGCCGTCCGGCGGCGATACCAGCTATCCCGGCATGGTCTGGCACGACGGTCTGTTGTGGGTCAGCTACTATGCGTCGCACGAAGGGAAGACGAGCATCTATCTGGCGAAGGTGAAGGTGGATTGAGAGCGGTGCAGAGCACCGCACCAAAGTCTTTTCCGAAAGGGAGTCCGGGGGAAAACGCTTTTCTACAGAAAAGGGTTGTCCCCCGATTCATCCCTAACAACCGCATAGAGGACTGACACCATGAAACCCACACGACGCGAATTGATTGGCGCGGGCATGGCAGCCGTCGCGGGTATGGCCGTGACGCCGCGCGCCGTTGCGCAACCGGCGGAGGCGGAAGCGCCCACGTCGCAGATGAGACTGAGCCTGGCCGCCTATTCCTTCCGCGATCGGTTGCCGAGCAGCAAGGGCGAGGGCACCATGACCCTACACGACCTGCTTGACCTGGCGGCGCAATGGCGGTTGGATGCGTTGGAGCCTACGTCCTACTACTTCTCGTCGGAGGACACGGCGTACCTGCATTCGCTGAAGCGCAAGGCGTTTCTGCTCGGCTTGGACATCTCGGGCACGGCCATCCGCGACAACCTGTGTTTCCCGACGGGCGAGGACCTGGACCGTGAAATCGCCCATGTGAAGAAGTGGGTGGATCATTCGGTGGAATTCGGCGCGCCCTGCATCCGCATTTTCGCGGGGAATCCGCGCAAAGGGCTGGAGCGGGAGCAGGCGTTCGCGTGGGCTACGGAGGGCATGAAGCGCTGCTGCGATTACGCAGGCACAAAGGGCGTGTTCCTGGCCATCGAGAACCATGGGTATCTGACGGAGACGGCCGACGATGTTCTGCGCACCCTGGATACGGTGAACCACGAATGGCTGGGAGTGAATCTGGATACGGGCAATTTCAGGAAGGACCCGTACAAGAACATCGCGAAACTCGCGCCGAAAGCCATCAATGTTCAGGTGAAGGTGGAGGTATGGAGTCCGGACGGCAAGAAGAAGGTTCCGGCCGATTTCGGTCGCATCGGAAAGATACTCAAAGAAACCAAGTACCGCGGGTATGTGGCCCTGGAGTACGAGGCGAAAGAAGATCCGATGACGGCGGTGCCGATGCATCTGGAGACGCTGCGTCGGGCGATTGGTTAGGAGGGGAACTCAACGCAGAGGCGCGGAGGACGCAGAGGAACGCAGAGCGAGGGCGACATGAACTCTCGCTTGTGCTTCTCCGCGCACTTGCCATGCAAACGCCCCCACTCTCAGCCCCCCTGCTGCCCTCGTCCGCTTGGCGTTCGATCCGGGTCTGTGTTCGGCTATTTGGCGCATCGGATGTCCTGCCGCGTCGTGCGGTTCGCCTTCACAGTGACGCCTTCCACGCGCTCGATCCGCATGCCCTGTGGCTCGTTCTCGCCAATTCTTACGTAGAGCGAAGCGGTACCTGGCTGCAGATCCTCAATGCGATACCGTCCGTCGGCATCGGTCTCAACCCGGCCGCCGTTCTGTTCGCCGGCAGGCGTCTGCATCCGGCACCCGACTGTCGCTCCCTTTGCCGGTGCGCCATCAACGGTCACCCGGCCTCCAATGGCGCCCGTTTCAACCGAGAAGGAGAAATCCACGACTGTCGTTCGACCCGGGACGACTTCTGCAAGCTGAGTTGCGGTGCTACTGGCACTGGGCGGCCGGCCTCCCCCGTTTTCGGAGCCGACCGTTGACTTGGCATCGACAGTAAACGTTCCCGGCGGGAGTGGCGCGAGGACAAAGCCACCAGGAGCCAATGTCGTTGCCATAGAGGGGTACACGGAGTCACTGGAATCGCGCCGGACGGTCACATAGAAGAGCCTGGCCGGTTCGCCGTTCACCGTCACGCGTCCCTCGATCCGCCCCGCCGGTTGGAGCATGATGGACGTTTCGCGTCCCGGAGTTGCTTGCGCGGAACCGCGCCAGTAGTTCCGATGGTAGGCCCACAACTCGCTACCGTCCTTCGCAGTGCCTTTGATCGCGAAACGACCTTCCGCATCGGTGACAACCCTGGTTGCGTCATGCGATCCCTGGTTGCTCAACGCGGCTCTTGTCCTCATCAGCTCGAAGGCCACCGTCGCGCCAGAGACCGGTTCTCCGTTCGGCGAGAGGACCACTCCTCGGTACGCTGCTCCCGGTTGGAGGCGCACAATCACGCGGTTGCTCTTCGCCGGGCCCGGGCCAACGTGAACGGTCTGCTCATGTGGTTCGTAGCCTTCAGCCTTCACCCGCAAGGTATTGACTCCGGGATGAACCCTCCTGAGAATCGACGTTGCCCCGGTGCTTCGGGTTCCTGTGTCGCACAGTAGGGGGATCTGCGATACCCCCATGCCATAGACGGGTACCGGCTTCCCTGTTCGCGCGTTAAGGACCGTGAGCTCGATCTCCGCGGCGGGGCGGAGCGCGAGTTTGAACGATGCGCCCCCGGCCTGCACCGTTTGCTTCATCGACGACAGGTAGGGGCTCATCGACGCTTCTATCTTGTACTCGCCTCGAAGTAGTCCGTCGAGTCTGAAGCGTCCCTGCTTGTCGGTGAGTTCACGCCGATGCCCGTGGGTATCCAACGCCCCCCCGTACGCGCACACACGTGCGCTCCGTACGGGCTTGCCGTCTGGGTCCACGACCACACCCGAAATCGAGAGCGTCCCGGCTCCGTGGCAATCGAGGGGCAGTCCCTCAACCCGCTGGCCTGCACGAAGGGACAGTTTCACGCGAAGATCCGGTTCGGGGTGGCGTGACGTGTAGGCTGAAGTGGTGGCGAACAGCCAATACTCACCTGGCGGCATTCCCTCGATGCAAAATCTGCCTTCCGAGTCGGGCAGGGCGCTCTTCTCCGGCCCCAATCCAAGGCCGTGGAGCGGATCGCGTGGCTCCCCACGCGCAAACAGCCTTGGGTACGCGTCACGAAGAGGCCGGCCACTGGGGTCCACGATTGTCCCTTCGATGGTCGCGGTTTCAACAAGGTCCACCTTCAGATTCTTGGTGTCCTGTGAATCCAGATCGAAGGGACCGAGAACGGGGGAGGCAACGTCAAATTGGTTCCAGGCCCAGAGAACCATGCGCTGTCCCGGCCTCTTCGGAAGCGTAATCGAGAACGCACCATCCTCGGAGACTCGTGGCGTAGCATACTTCAGTCTATACCCGTGATCGTCCAGCGTCCTCACTTCGATATGTGGTCTGTACCTCTCCGGAGACACACCGGCCGCGATACCGGCGATAACGATGCCCTCTTGCATGGGGACCGGAAGCCCCTCGAAACGCTGGCTCCTCTTGAGTTTGACCCATGTCTTGCTCCCATCCACCTGCACGTGCCCTTCGGCCACGGTCTCGATCTCGTACCTTCCTGGCGGTAGTCGTTCAAAGGAAAACGTGCCTTCAGGGCCTGAGATCGTGTCCTGGTGTCTTTGCCCAGCCGTTTCCAGACGGAGTTCCACATCAGGAAGCGCCTCCTTGGTTTCGACGTCGAATATGCGTCCGGAAAGCGACGCTCCCGGAGCCGCCTCCAGCAGCATCTCAAACTCTGGCTCGTCTTTGGGAGCATGCATCTGGGACACCGGCACGGCCAATGCGTACGTGTCGTCCTCGATTGCGACTCGCATCAGCGTGCCGCGATGCACAACGACCTCGAACGCGCCCTTCGCGTCCGTTCTGCCATCGAAGACGCTGCGGGACATCACCCGCACATGCGGAATCCCCTCGCCGGTGTCGGCGTGGACGACGCGACCTTTGAGGAGGCATTCGTGGGGTTGGAGTTCGCGTGGGGATTCTTCTGCAGCGGCGGTTGAGGTGTCGGGCGAGGCGGAGACGTCTCGCGATTCGTCGTGAGACGGGGCTTCGGGTTCGGCGGATGTCTGTGGTGTTGCAACCGCGGCGGTGGTGGTTTCTTGGCCGGATGGTGGCGTGTTCAGAATGGCCGTCGTGACGACGGCAACTCCCGCGATGACGACAATCGCGGCCGTCACGAGCGCTTTGGGAGTGAGCAGCAGAGCGGAGAGCCCGCCTGTGGCGGCATGGGCGGCTTTCCAGGCCACGGGGGCGGTTGCGATGGCGGCCATGATGCCCGCGGTGCGTGTCGCGCGGGGGCGTTCGACCTGCAACGCGTCGCCGAGGCGGTCGACGAGAGCGGTTCCGAGGGCTTCGCGGGCGCGCTGGAGACGTTTCCTGGCGGCGGCGACGGAAATGCCGAGGAATTCGGCGGTTTCGCGGGTGTTGCGTCCGCCGAAGTAGTAGAGAAGGAGGATTTCGCGCTGAGTTTCTTCGAGCCGGGCGAGTTCTTCATGGAGGAGTCCGTGAATCTCGCGCTGTTGGACGTGGGCGATGTCGAGCGGGGGTTCGGGAACGGGTATCTCGTCGGCACGGACGGAATCGCGATGGGTGCGCCGGGCGTGGGATGAGGCGGTGCGTCGCGCGATGGTGAGGAGCCACGGACCAAAGCGGCTCGGGTCTTTCAGGCGGTCGAGGGAGGTGAAGGCCTGCAGGAAGGCTTCCTGGGCGGCCTCTTCGGCGTCGGCACGGTTGCTTGTGCGGGCATAAGCCACGGCGTGGACGCGTGTTAGATAGCGTTCGACGAGTTCGCCGAAGGCGTCACGCTTGCCACGAAGCACACGAGTCACGATATGTTTGTCGGACGATTTCCAGAATGCGGGCGGCATAGAACGATTCCCCCACCTTGTGCCCTGAGCGCGTACGTTACCACAGGGACGGTTCCGGTTGCAGTCTGCGCGGGGGACCGAGCGGCGCTCGCGGGCCTCCCACTATCTATAGTGGCGCGAGGAGACGAAATGGGGACATGGCGGCGGGGCGGCCAGAATCTCAGGCGAAGATGGCACATGCTCTTCTTGTAGCGCAGGCGTCTCGCCTGCATTCTTCACTGGTCCGAATCCTGAAAAGATGCAGGCGAGACGCCTGCGCTACAGAGGGCACGCCTTGGGGCGGCAACCCGTAGGGCTTCGCTGCCGCGGAGCCGGCCGCGCCGCAGGCGCGCCCCTACCGGGTGATCGCTCTGTTCACGGAGACGCCGGGGCGTGGAGAAGAACGCCCTGAAGGGCGCACTACAAACCCCGGACGGA
>JAAEQP010001585.1 GCA_024231375.1 bacterium
AGCATCCCGAGCTTCTCTTCCTTTCGCCAAAACTCGGGCACGCGGTGGTAGTGGAGTTCGGGATTCTTTACCGCCGGCGTCTCGCCGGCCGTATCGCAGGCATCCTGCCGGCTCTTCTCCGGCGTGCCGCCGGGTCGCTGACGAGGCTGCCGGCAAGATGCCGGCGTTACGTTGCGCTTACGCACGGCCACGGTGATGCCAACGCCGACCTGGATGCCGAATACGTTGTGCGTGGTCCCGCTGAGCTTGGGGTTCTTGCGGACATTGCCGTGCAGGTCGAGGTGATAGACATGCGTGAAGTCCTCAAGCAGGTGCTTTCGCATGCCGTCGAAGGCCAACTGGTCCACAAAGCTGTTGTTCGACACAAAGCAGACGATACCGTCGCGGTCGTCGAGGCGGTCGGTGGCCCAGCGGAAGAACTTCACGTAGGCGTCCGAGAGGGCGTTCTTGTTGCTGGCCTTCGAGGCGTCGGCATAGGTGTCGTGGATACGCCGGTCAACAACCCCGTATTTGCGGTTCTTGTTGTTGTCGTTTTCGTTGAGTTGGCCGACGTTGTAGGGCGGGTTGCCGAGGATGACGGTGATGGGCGCGTCTTTCTGACGCTCGACGCGGGTGGTGTTCTTCTCCGTCATGAAGCAGAACTCGCTCTGGGCGTGCTCGGCCATGTCGAGTGTATCCACGAAGCACAGTCCCTCGAAGGGCTCGTACTCCCTGGTGAGCTCGTAATACGCGTGTTCGATGTTGAGGGCCGCGATGTAATACGGCATCAGCATGACTTCGTTCGCGAAAAGCTGTTCGCGGTACATGCGCGGGAGGTCGCGCTTGGGAACGCGCCGGAGCAAGTTAACCACGAAATTGCCGGTGCCCGTGCAGGGGTCGAGAATCTGCACGTCCGGGCTGCCGAGCGGCTTGCCGAACTCGGCCTTGAGCACCTCGGCGACGCTTGCGCACATGAAGTCGACAATCGGCTGGGGCGTATAGACGATGCCCATGGTATCGGCCACTTTGACCGAGTAGCCTTGGAAGAAGCGTTCGTAGACGGTGTTGAGGAAGTGCTGCTTTTCGGTGAAGTCCTCGAGTGCGCGGGCGGCGTCTTCGATGGCGACGTAGAAGCGGTCGAGACTCTTGAGGAAGTCGTGGCGGTTGAAGCTCTTGCTGACCAGCGCGTCGACGACCTTCTCGACCTCCGCCGCCACGGCGTTGCGCCGCGTGAAATCCGCGTCGTCGAAGATGGTGCGGAACAAGCGCTCGGTCAGCAGGTGCTGCACGAGCATCTCGTCCACCGCCGCTTCGCTCAGGTTCGGGTTCAGCGAAGTCTTGCAGACTTCGAAAAACTCCCCGAACGCCGCCATGAAGCGCTTGTTGTGCTGGTGCGCCTCGGCGATTTTTTCGGTCAGGCCGAACGCGAGCTCCGGCACGCGCTCCTTGAACTCGTCCACCGCCTTCTCGAACTCGTCGATATTGGGTTCGGAATGGGTGAGGAAGGCGTTGAGCAGATCGGCCAACGCCTTCTTGTCCGTGAGGCTGGCGCGGAGCGCCTCGTGCCCGTCCTGATAGAGCACCCCCTCACGCGTATCCTCGAAAATGGTGTTTGTCAGCGGATAGCCTTTGGCGATCTTCTTGGCGATCTCCGCATCGAGGTCGTCATCGGTATCCTTGGCTTCCCAGTACCCCCGGGGAATGAGGAATTCATCGCGCACCGTCCCGTCCGGTACCACGCGGCCGATCCCGCCGCGTTGCGCCGCGAGTTCCGGCACGAGCGTCCAGCGCCGTTTCTTCGCCGCCTCGGCCAAGAGGTTCTGAAACGCCGACCGCACCGCGGTCTCGTGTTTCACTTCCTGATCCGCGTAACGCGCCAATTCTTCGTAGTAGGCTTTGATCGCCCGGTGTCCGGGCTTAATTGGCTTGTCCCCACCCGCCATCCGCGAACTTGCCTCCTGGATTGATCCCGCCTGTTTGCCTCGTACGACGTCGGCTGCAACGGTACGCTTCGGGCTGAGACGAAGTCAATCCCTCGGTCCGACGGTCCTCCGTATCCCTCATTCCCACGGCCCTCCGCGGGAATGCATAGACCCACGAGCGTGATGGCTCGCGTCATTGGCGGCAGGCAGATATGCACCCCCACGCGGGAGCGCGGGAACGAGGAGGATTGGCTGGCCCTCAATGCCTAAGCCCGTTTCACAGCACGACGGCCACCGCGTTGCTCGGGGGGCTTTGCCCGGTGTGGTTGACGGCGAGGATGCGGTATTCGAGGTCGCGGTGCCGGGGCTGTTCGGCGAGCTTGATGCCGGTCTTGAGGGCGAGGCCGGCCTGGTGCCATTCGCCGAAGGCGCCGCCGGCCTGCGCTGGTTCGCGGCGCTGGATGAGGTAGCTGCGTACGCGTCCACCGCTTCCCCGCGCGGGCGACTTCCATTCGAGGGTCACGTCGCCGGCGCCTTCGGCCCGGGGACGAAGTTCGCGTGGCTGGCCGGGCAAATCGACGGGCCGCGCCGTGGCTTTGGGTGCATAACCCAGCAACTCGAGTTGAATGGGGTCTGCGGCGGTGTCAACTTCAGAGCGCTTGATCTGGAGCTTGAGCAAGCCCTCGAAGTGGTG
>JAAEQP010001586.1 GCA_024231375.1 bacterium
CGTGAGGATTTCGTCGATGATGAGCAGGCAGCCCCGGCGTTTGCACAAGGCGTGCAGTTTGGGGAAGAAGTCCGCCGGCGGCACGATGGTGCCGCCCGCGCCCTGGATGGGTTCGGCGATGATGGCGGCCAAGGCGCCTTCGCAACCGTTGTCGATGGACCGGTCGATGAAATCCACGTAGTCGTCCGTGTTGAGCGGGTCGCCGAAGACGGGGCGGTAGGGGTTGGGATAGGGGACCTTGTGAAACCCCGGCGCAAGGGGGCCGAAGCCTTTGCGGAATCCTGTGCCTTCGAGGCCGAGGGACCCGAGCGTTTTCCCGTGGAACCCGTTCCAGAACGAGAAGAACTCGGTGCCCCCCGTGTACGACTTGGCCAGGCGCATGGCGGCTTCCACCGTTTCGGTGCCGCCCGAGTAATGCTGTGAGCGTTTCAGGTTACCGGGCGCGATTTCGGCCAGTTTGGCGCACAGTTCCCAGCGGTTGGGTACGGCATGATCGTGAACGTTCATCAGTTTCGACGTTTGCGCGTTCAACGCTTCCACCACCTTGGGATGGCAATGGCCCGGATTGGTCATGACCACACCCGAACTGAAATCGATGTAGACGTTGCCGTCGACGTCGCGCAGATAGCTCATGTAGCCCTCGTCGAGGACCAGGCGGCTCGTCAGCGTCGACCCGGACAGGCCGGGCGAAATGTACTCGCGTTCCTTCTCCCAGATGGCGAGCGACTTCGGGCCAGGCGACGCCGTCATCATTACGGGCGCATCGTTGTCGGCCAAGGTTCGCAGGTCGCGGGTCTCGGTCATGGATTCGCTCCTATTCCGTTCCTAAGGGCGCGTCGAGCGCGCTGGTGTCGTTCATAGACGTCCTGGTACGAATTGTGGCGCTCGGGACAGAAATCCACTTGGGTGTCCTGTGGCGCCATGGCGGCCACTGCTTCGTCAAGCGACGCGAACACGCCCGCGCCTACCCCGGCCAACATGGCCGCGCCCAGTGTGCCCACTTCGGGTTCCGCCACCTGCACGCGGGGTTTGCCCAACACGTCGCCTATGATCTCGGTCCACAAGGCGCTTTCCGCGCCGCCACCCACGATGCGCACCGTGTCGATGGCGCAGCCCAGTTCCTCAATGATATCCAGATTCGTCCGCGCAGAGAGGGCCACGCCTTCCATGATGGCACGAATGATGTGGCCCTGGGTATGGGCGAGGGTGAGCCCAAGGAACGCGCCACGCTCGTGGCTGTCCCAGGAGGGCGTGCCGGAGCCGTTGAACTCGGGCAGCACGATGAGGCCGTCGGCGCCCGGCGCGACTTCGGCGGCCGCGCGGTCCATGGCTTCGTATCCGCCCTCCCGTGGCGCAAAGAACCCGTCGCGCCACCAACGCAAGACCGCGCCCGTCGTCATGATTGGTGCTTGCAGGCACCAGGTGTCCGGCGCAACGTGGCACGATGTCGTGACGCGGCGTTCGGGATCGACAACGGGTTTGCGGGTGGACACGCTCACCATGGTCGCGGTGCCCAAGGACACCAGCAAGGTGTCGGGGGCGAGGGCGCCCGCGCCCAGGGACATGCAACTCTGGTCGAAGCCGCCGAGGACTACGGGGGTACCTGCTTTGAGACCGCACGCTTGGGCCGCCGCGGCTGATACCACACCGGCCACAGCGCCCGAGTCGTCTACGCGCGGGAGCTGGGAGACTTCGAGTCCGCACTCGGCAACCAGATCGTCGACCCAGGTGCGGCGCGCAACATCGAAGAGGCGTGTCCGGCTGGCAGAGGAGTAGTCGGTCACCAAGTTGCCCGTGAGGCGATGGACGAAGTAGTCGCCCACCAAGGCCACGCACCGGGTACGGCGCAACACGTCAACATCATGTTTCGCGAACCATCGCAAGGCCGAACCGGTCCAACCGGGGAACGTACGGAGTCCCGTCGTGGCGAACAAACGTTCCTCGTCCTTGCCAGGAATTTCGTTTGCGCGGCGATCCATCCACGACACCGCGGGACGAAGCGGCGTCCCGTCGTTGCCCAGGAGCACGAAGGTGCTGCCTTGAAACGAGATGCTTACGCCGGCCACGCGCGCGGGATCGATCTGACCCTGCTGAAGCGCTCCGCGCACCGTGGCACACAGAGCATCCCACCATTCGGAGGGGTCTTGTTCGAAGTGGCCGGGCCGCGGATTGGCCAGTCCGTATTCGCGGTAGGCACGGCTCAACACGGCGCCGGTCGCGTCGAAGACGAGGCTCTTCAGGCCGGTGGTTCCCGCGTCAATGCCGATGATACAACACGATGAATCGAGTTCCGCCACGCACGCACTCCAGTGGTACCCAAATCGTCCGGTAAGACTACCAAGTGGCGCGCACACAAAGCTCAGACGTCACCAAGCACTTCAACCGCGCCACAACTCGCTACCAGACGTTCTGGGTGGTGAGACCCCCCTTGCACAATCTCTGTCCATACAGTACAATTGTATCGAGAGTGTGGCCGCCTGTCAAGTGCGGGGCAACTGGGGAGCATGTGAAGTGACTGAGACTTACGACGTCATGGCGGCGGGTCATGTCTGTATCGATATCATCCCGGATCTGCCCGACACCGGCGCTGCCGTCATTGGCGACCTGTTGCGGCCGGGCACATTGGTCGAGGTGGGCGCGGTGACGATCAACACCGGCGGCCCGGTCTCCAACACGGGCATCGCGCTGCAGCGGCTGGGGAATCGCGTGTGTTTCAGCACGCGTGTGGGCGACGACGCCTTCGGCCAGATGACGTTGGATCTGCTTGCGAAGAGCGGCAACGTGGACGGCGTCCGGGTCGTCTCAGGGAGCCCGAGTTCCTACACCGTCGCTCTGGCGCCACCCGGCATCGACCGCACCTTCTTACACAACCGCGGCACGAACAACACCTACGGCGCGGACGATCTGGACCCGGACCAGATCGCGCGGTGCCGCGTGTTCCATTTCGGCTACCCGCCGTTGATGAAGCGTCTGCTCACCAACGATGGCGAGGAACTGGAACGCGTGTTTCGGACCGCCAAGGAAGCCGGCGCCATCACCTCGTGCGACATGTCGCTGCCCGCCCCCGCGACCGAAGCGGGCCGTTTGCCATGGCGAACCATCCTCGAACGCATCCTGCCCAACGTCGATCTGTTTCTGCCTTCCATCGAGGAGGCGTTCTACATGCTTGACCCCGGCGCGTTCGTCGCACGTAAGGAGGAGCACGACCACGCGGACCTCATCGATGTGATCGGGCCTGACGAGTACGCAGCCATGGCCGATGCCCTACTTGCCATGGGACCCAAGGTCGTAGCGTTGAAGTCAGGGCACAAAGGCTACTACCTGCGCACGGGTGACGATGCCTGGCTGGATGCCCACGGCGCGGCCGAAGCGGCGTCCGGCAACTGGCGCAATCGTGAACTGTGGTGTCCCGCGTTCTGCGTGCCCAATCTGGTAAGCGCCACGGGTTCCGGCGACTCGTCTATCGCAGGCTTCCTGGCCGCGTTCCTTCGGGGCTTGTCCATCGAGACCGCCGTGAAAACGGCCACGTGTCTGGGTTGGCAGAACCTTCAAGTGCTCGACGCAGTCACCGGTATTCTCTCGTGGGACGAGACGGTGGCCTTTCTCGACCGCGGAATGCCCCTGATCGATGTAAACCTGGAAGGCACGGAGTGGACGTGGTGTGAAGCCACGGGCCTGTGGACGAGCCCGCGCGATTCGGGGGACCTGTAGCGTGGCAGGATTGCGGGCAGGATTCGCGGAGCGCACGATCACGCCCGCTGTCGGCGCGGCGCTTGCCGGGTATTTCGAACCCCACGTCGCAGACACCATCGTGAACGACTTGTGGGTTTCGGCCGCCGTGTTCAAGGACGACGCAGGCAACGCAGTGGCCCTCGCAAGTTGCGACGTTATCGCGCTCGATGCGGACACCGTGGCGGCCATCCGGGGCCGCGTCGAGGAAACGGCAGGCATCGGCCCGGATAGCATCATGGTCTGCGCCGTCCACAATCACACGGGTCCGCAAACGGTGGACCTGCTCGGAGGGCGTGCGGACCCTACTTACCTGATGCGCCTCGAAGAAACCATGGCCGAGGCTATTGCGGCGGCGGCAGGTGATTGCGGCGACGTGGCAGTTCATTACGGGTCGGCGCAGGTCAACGGGTTGAGCTGCAACCGCCGCTTGGTGTTCGGCGATGGTTCCGTCCACACCCATGTCACCGGAGCCGACGAATCCGAGGCCGTCGGACGGGAGGGTCCGTGCGACCGTGAGTTGTCCGTGCTCACGGCGGTCCGTCCTTCAGGAGAAGTTGCGGGATGCGTGGCGAACTTCGCGCTGCACGCGACGAATGTTCGAGGCGACCGAATCTGCTCCGATTACCCAAGGCACTTCACCGAATCGTTGCGCGCATCGACGGGCGGCGGTTATCCAGTCGTGTACCTGAATGGAGCGTGCGGCAACATCGATTCCAAAGCGCCCGAGCTTCACGACGTCGAGTATGGTCCCGGACGTGCGCAACGCATCGGCACGGAACTGGCCGAGGCCGCCGCGCCGCTTCTTGAGGGTGGCGGGGAGACAGGGGCCTCCACCGTCGCGGCCGCGGCAGAGCGAATCGCCATCCCGGTGCGCAAGGTGTCGGCGGAAGAGGTCGAGAGGGCGCGGGAGGCTCTCTCTCGAACCCAGCCCGCCGAGTTATGGTTCACGCGCCGCACTCGGCGGCCGAGTGCGGTGAAAGAAGCTGTCTACGCTCGGGAGGTCCTCGCGTTGGTGGAGGCGGGTGCGTCGAAGCCGTCGGTCGATGCTGAGGCACAGGTCCTGCGCGTGGGGGATGTGGCGATTGTGGGTGTGCCCGTGGAGTTGTTCTCTGAGTTCGGGTTGGCCATGAAAGAATGTGGGCGCGACGCGTTCCGGGGTGTCATGGTTGCCGGGTTGGCGAATGGGTATCTCGGGTACGTGCCCACGGCACAGGCGTTCGAGGGAGGCGGGTACGAGACGCGGTTGGCCCGGTCGAGTCAACTCGTGCCCGAAGCAGGGGACTGTTTGGTGCAGACGGTGATGCGGCTGATGTGTCGGGTGTGAAAATGCCAGGGACAGTCCCGTCTCGCTTCGCTCGCTTGGTACAGTCCCGCATTTTCTGTCTACGGCAGTTCGAAGGGCACCACGAAGATCTGGTGAAAATCCGCGTCTGAGTACGAACGCGCATGCATGCCGTCTTGGTCGTATGACGGCACAGCCTTGTTGTAGGCCAAGAGCGCCCCGTCATGGGACCACACGAGTGCGAACCGTTCGTCTTCTTCGCCTTGGGCCGTGAGGAACTCCGATTTACCGAAGTCCGGACCCTGCTTCACGCAGGTCGCCACCACGGCGCCGCTGCTGATGCATGCGATGTAGTCCCCCGACGGATGCCAACGAAGTCCTGGCCCCGCGCCGCCGGGCAGAGACGTGGCCTGAACCGGACGTTTCGCGGGATCGGGGTCGCGGTCTGAGCCGTCGGATGGGACGATGAAGATCTGGGTCGAACCGTCGGCTGCGTGAGCGTAGTAGGCGATGCGTTGGCCATCCTGCGTGCCGCGCACGATGCCGCTTGCCCAGTCGTGGGTCAACCGCCGTATGCGCAGCCCTTTCGGCGGAGTGGGATATTCCTTGGCCGATCCGGCCTTGGCGGTGGCGATGTCCACGCTTCGCGGGACGTCCACGACGAAGAGGGATTCCTCGTACTCGACGCCGTCGTCTTTCCGCACCTTGCCAATAAAGGCGCGCATGAGGCCTTCGCGGCCGATCCACGAATCGCCATAGGCCTTCTCGATTTCGCCGGGCTTGGCCGTGTCCTTCGGTGCACACGCCACCAAGAGGGCGAAGAAATGGGTCGCGCCACCTGGGGCTTTCGCGTTGGGCTCCATGTAACCGATGGTCCGGTCATACTGGGGCAAGAGGAAGTCGTCGTAGGTGAACCCGACGCGCTTGCCATCGAAGGCATATTCGTGCCGATGGGTGCCGCCGCGATGGGCGCCCGGCAACGTCGCGCGGTCCGTGGCCACGTCGCGGTGATCCAGCCACACCATGGACTGGCTACTGTCGGCGATGACCTCGGCCCCGTTCCGGTTGGGTTTTCCGTAGTAGCCGCGTTCCGGGACGGTGTCGACGGGCGGACCGTGGATGAAGGCGACGCGGTTGAAGATGGGGTGAAACGTTACCGCGCCCACGCCGGGGGCGGCCTTTTCGCCGATAATGGACGGTGGCGCATACAGCACGGTTTCGATGCCCGTGGCGATTTCAACCTTTTCGATGGTCTGCGAGTTGTCGATGCCGACCCCGACCGTTTCGCGCGTGTCGTAACACAGGAACCGGCCGTCCGGCGAGAAGTTGTCGTTGTTGTCGAGATCGTGATTCTTGGGCGAATACGTGATCTGCCGTTCGGCCGCAGTCGCGGCGCCGCAAAGGATTGCCCCAATCAGAGCAACCGCCATGAAGTGTGATGTGGTCATCGTGCGTATCTCCCATTCAATACGGCAAACTCGCGAACAGGGCCGAAGTGTCTACACTTCCTCGATGGTGGCCTGTTCCTTCAGCTTCCCGGTGAACGTGTCGATGGCGTCGTTCTCGCGGGCGCGGTACAGACTTTCGCGCACCTCGTCGCATACGTTCTCGAAGGGCCGCGGCTCGGCGGGCCTGCGTTCGTAGAGCTTGGCGATGTGCAGACCGAAGGGCGACTGGAAGATGTCGCTGATGGCGCCTTCCTCCAGCGCGAACACCACACGCTCGAATTCGGGAACCATGGCTCCCCGCGCAAAGACGCCAAGGTCGCCCCCGTTCTCCGGACAATCCGAGAACTGACCCGCGACCGTGGCGAAGTCCGCGCCGTCACGCAAGCGTTTCAGCACCGGTTTCAGGTCATTGTGGGCGGCCTGGATGTCGAGGATGGTACCGCCTTCCACATGTTTCACGATATGCGCCGCATGCGCCTGTTCCGGCATCTCGAATGCGGCGGGATGGGCGTCATAGTGGGCGCGCACCTCGTCGTCGGTGGGTTGGGCCACATCCTTGCAGATTTCGTCCAGCAACCGGTCCACCCGCATGTTGGCCTCGATATCGGCCTTCACTGCGTCTTCGGAGAGTCCGTTGGCGCGCAGGTGATCCAGAAAAGCGTCCTCGTTCTCGTGTTGCTGGCGCAACGCGTGATACGCCCGATCGATATCCTTCTTGGGGACAGGCGGCCCCGACCGGACGGCCTCCTGGCGGATAAGTACTTGGGCGATAACCATTTCCTTGGCGAAGGCCGCCGCGTCCATGCCGCGCTCTTCCCATTCAGGGATGCCCGTGCTCGATGCGTGCTGCAACCCCAATTGCTGCCGCGCCTCGTCGACGCGTGCGTCTTCTACCGTTTCGCCGTTGATGTTGAAAGCCATGCCAGTCAGGTGCTCCAAGGTTGATTCACGTGTTGAGGTCCAAGTCTATCACACGGAGGGCCGCCAACTCCCGCGCCTGGCGCCGACTTGACGAAGGACGGGGTTATCGTGTTCTATAGACGGTACCCGGCGGGTGACCGGGAAGGATTGAGAAGCCGACGCCCGGGCGGCCACGGCGACAACGAGATGGATCAAGAGACCTTTCAAAAATTCTGTGCGCTCATCTACGAGAAGAGCGGCATCACGCTGAAAGAGGGTAAGGAGTCCCTGGTCTCGGCGCGAATCGGCAAGCGTATGCGGGCGAACAACATCGACAACCCGCGCGACTATCTGCGTTTCATCATTGAAGACAAGTCCGGCGTCGAGTTGGTCCACATGATCGACGCCATCTCCACCAATCTCACCTACTTCTTCCGCGAACCGGCCCACTTCGACGTGTTGCGCAGCCTGTTCACCCGGTGGAAAGCCGAGGGGCAACTACGTTACCGCGTGTGGTGTGCCGCGGCGTCCACCGGCGAGGAACCCTATTCCCTGGCCATGACCATCCTGGATGTGCTCGGCGAGGGCCGCTCCGACACCCGCATTCTGGCCACGGACATTTCGACCCAGGTGCTGCAGAAGTGCCGGGATGGGGTATACGACCGCGAGCGCCTCAAGAATGTGCCGCCTGGACTACGCGAGCGTTTCTTCGATCTCAAAAAGGACGCCGGCGGCGCACGCTACTCCGCCAAACCGGCCCTACGCGACATGCTGGTCTTCAAGCGCCTGAATCTGTCCACGCCGCCCTTCCCCATGCGCGGGCCTCTCGACGTGGTCTTCTGCCGCAACGTGATGATCTACTTCGACAACCCCGTGCGCCAGAACCTGATCGAGCAGATCTTCAAGCTCCTCAAACCTGGCGGCTATCTGATGGTCGGACACTCCGAGAGCCTCACCGGCATCCAACACCGGTTCAAGACTGTTCAACCCGCCGTCTACCTCAAACCGGGTTGATGCCCCACGCCGCGGGTCGCCGCTACCGCTTCAACCGCCAATGCGTTCCCATGAGACAGGGCGCTGCGCCATGCTGCGGACTCTGGTAGAAAACCGTCCAGATCGTGCCGTCGTCCAGCTCCACGGACGCGGGATACCCTATGTCGCCATCCCAGGCCGACGCCAGCTTGATCTCGCGTGCCACGTCCCAAGTCACACCCTCGTCGGTGCTGATACAGGCGTATTGTCCCAAGGGGTCCCACCGCTTCGCATACACCGCCAGCAACCAGTTGTTCTTCAGGCGAATCACGTGGGGCGGATACCCTACCACCTCGGTCAGGTGTGGCGCTGACCACGTGTGTCCGCCATCCGTGCTCTCGGACTGCCGCATGCGGTGCGGGGCGTAGCAGTCGCGGAAACAGCACAGCAGCTTGCCGCTGGCGCATTCCACCACGTGACACTCGTCGTACGACAAGATACGCGCACCTTCGGGCACGGGAAACGTGCCGATGGTCTGCCACGTGCGCCCGTCGTCGGTCGATTCCTGGATCCCTACGTCGTACTTATCGCTGTGCGACTCGTGGGGCCGCTGCCCCACGAAGAGGATACGCCCGTCGCTTAGTTGCACAGGACCGTGCGGCGACGTCACCTCGGTGCGGATGGGCGCACCCCACGTGACGCCGTGGTCCTCGGAACGGATCACCCAATGCCCTTGCCAGGGGCCACCGCCCGGATTCGTGAACCAACTCACCAACACGGTGTCCTTGGCGGTGCGGATGATGCCCGCGTCGCGATCGTCGATGGGCGTGTTGTGGATCGTGATCGCGTCACTCCAGGTCGCGCCATCGTCCGTGCTACGCACCATCTGACATTGACCTTCCGGCGAGATATGCGCCGTCCGGTCGCCTGAAAACACCGCGATCAAGTCGCCGTTCGCCGCCTGCGCGATGGACGGCCATCCAATATACCGGCCCGGCTGATTGCACACGGCGCCAGTCCACAAAATCGTGGCCATGGTTTGCTCCTTCGGCACGTTGCCCACAGGCGAAATCCGATGCCAAGGCTCGGGCAGCTCGGCCGCCTTTCCGCTTGCTTCGAATACGCGGTATCGCACGCGCCCTTGACTCGCGTACACCCCGATTCGCCCCAACGCATGGCTCGCGTCCTCGGCCTCCAACACCGTCTCGCCGTCCAGCGTCACCCGGATCTTCCCGTCGCGCACCTGCGCCCCCGCGCGGTGCCATCGGCTCGGCTCCAGGGCCACACCGCGAACCCGCGCCACCTCGTTCGCCCCGTCGAGAAGATTCCCCTTGTGGACGATGATCTGGGCCGCCCGCGTGTCGAAGTGAACGAAGTAGGCGGATTGCGAATCCGTCGAACACAACACGATTCCCGCGGCCCGCGCACCGTCGCCCTCCGGCGACACGCGGAACTCCACCTCGACGGCGGGGTCGCTCAACACGGCATCCCGCCCAAAGGCATAGGCGATGGTCTTCGGGTCATCCTGTTGGAGTTCTCCGTCCACGGCCACCCATTTGCCGCCCACGAAATCCCAGGACTCGGGCGAACCGAATCCCGACACGGTTGCAGCCTCGGGACTGGGGGCCGACAGCAAAGCCAGAACAAGTGCGATTCCCATGGGTCTGCGATGCCTCCATGACGAGTTCGATACTTCCACTCACACAAGCGCCCGCGATTATGCCAGCGCTCGGGGCGCGATTGCCATCACCGCAAAATGGTTCACAAGACGCCCTTCGCCACGCTATCATGGCACCGTGCGCGACGACGGTGTCCGCGCGCTCACTTCGGGAGGATTGGGACGATGACCATGGGCATATGCGTCGCGTTGATATGCGTGGCGGCGACCCCGGCCGCAACTCAGGAGATTCCGGACATGAAGATCTGGGCGGTGGACCCGTTGGTGAAGGTCTTTCTCGATGCCGTGCCCGGCGACACGGGCGAAGCACTGGCCGAGGTTGCGCGTGGAGAACATGCCAGTCTCCAGGTGTGCGTGCGGTCGGACGTGGCTCTGTCAGGATTGCGCGCCAAGGTTTCGGACCTTCGCCACGACGGCGCAACGCTCAAGCCGCGCCTTCCCCGGTTCGTGGGCTACGTTAACGTGGACCGCCCAACCCAGACACCCGCGAGCGACCAGTTGCGGAAGCCGCCCGCCGAATACCCAGACCCGCTCCTCGAAGAGGACGCGGTCGACGTAGCGGCCGGTCGCGTGCAACCCGTCTGGGTGACGGTGCAGGTGCCGACGGACGCTTCCGCAGGGATCTACCGCGGCGTGCTGACCCTGTTGGCATCGGCTGGCGGCAAGCCGGTGACGATGGAGTGCCCCATCGCGGTGCGCGTCTACGACGTGACTGTCGAGAAGACCCGCCTATGGGTCACCGATTGGTTCTCCATGGGGTGGAAACACCGCACGCCGTGTCCCGAACCGGATTCGGACGCCTTCTACGCGGTGCTCCGCCGGTTCGCGCGCAACATGGCCGATCACCGGCACAATGTGGCCATCATCTCGCCTCTCGGGCTTGCGGAGTTTTCCGCCGATGCCGACGGTGCACTCGCCATCGACTGGAGCCGCTTCGACCGGTGGGTCGATATCTTCACCGAAGAAGGTGTGATCGGACGCATCGAAGGCGGCCACATTGGCGGACGAACCAGCGGGTGGAACTCCGAATTCGCGGTCGGCACCCGGAAAGTCGATGCGGGCAAAGTAGTCTCGGCGAGCGTCGATCCCGCGTCGTCCGAAGCGGATGCGTTCTACGGGCTGTTCTTCCCAGCCCTTGTGAAACACTTGCGCGAGAAGGGTTGGCTGGATAACTACGTGCAGCATCTTGCCGACGAACCCATCGAAGGCAACGTGGGCACGTACCGCGCCATGGCCGGACTCATCCGCAAGTACGCGCCCGAACTGAAGATCTTCGAAGCGTGCCACACGAAAGATCTGGTGGGATCCATGGATATCTGGGTGCCCCAGATCAACTATCTCCACGAAGACTACGCCCACTATCAGGCGCGCCAGAAGGCGGGCGACGAGGTGTGGTTCTACACCTGCGTGTTTCCCCAGGGCGAGTACGCGAACCGCTTCATCGAACAGCCGCTCCTGAAGACGCGGTTGTTGCATTGGATCAACTTTCGCTACGGCGCCACCGGCTACCTGCACTGGGGCTACAACCAGTGGCGCAACGAAGACCCCTTCACGGAAATGACACCGCCTCATGGAGGGCCGCCCTACCTTCCCGCCGGCGACGCGTGGATCGTGTATCCGGGCAAAGACGGTCCTTTGGATTCCATCCGGTTTGAGGCCATGCGCGACGGCATCGTCGACCATGAGCTGCTCAGCATGCTGGCCGAGGGGGACCCCGACGCAGCCGACGCGTTCGCGGAAGCCCATGTGTTGAATTTCGACAGGTACAACACCGACGTGGAAGCGTTCCGTGCCACGCGCCGGGCCCTGCTCGAAGCGCTCAGCGGCCCTGCCAAGTGAGCGCATTCACATCGTCCTTGGCGGGGCCGGCGTCTCTGCCGGCCGCCTTCGCCGAGCGCCGACGGCCTCCGTCTGCTTGACCTGACGCGGGGTCATCGTGCATCCTTGGGCTGGGCCTGTCTTGCGGTGTGCGTCTATCTCCACGCTTGAACGAAACAACGAGGGCGTTGGATGAAATACTTGTTTGCCGTCGTGCTGGCCGTGCTCATTGTGCTCAGCGTCGGCACATATCTGTCCTTCCCCAGTGCGCGCACGGAAGTACCCATTCTCTATTGGGTGACCGACCCCAATCCCGCCCGCCACGAGCAGATCGCCCTGTTCCATCAATGGCTTATCAAGAACGACCTGGGCGAAGAAGTCGTTATCCGCACCGCCGCGGACGCCAATGCCTTTCTCGCGCGCGACTGGTCGCCCGCCATGGAAACGGCCATTCGATCGGGCAACCCCGACGCGGAACAAATCTGGGACCCCACCAAACGCAATCTCGATGCCCCCGTCACCCTTCGCGTGCCGCTCTACGAAATGCGGGTAGACACCTCCAACCGCGACGAGTCGAAAATGATCATCCAAGGCGTGTCGGGCGTGGGCGGCGATATCATGGATCTCAACACCGGATCGGGCGTTCGGTTCTTTCAGTCGGTGGGATTGCTGGCCGACGTCACCGAAGCGGGCAAGTCCCTTCGATTCGACCCGCCCTATACCTTCGAGGCGATGGCCCCGGAACTGACCATTGACGGCCGTCAATACGCCTTCCCCTGCAACGTGGCCCTGGGCATGTTCTGGGTGAACAAGACCACCTTCCGCGATCACGGGCAACCCCTCCCGCCCGACCGGTGGACCTTCGACGAGTTCGAACGCCGCGGGAAGGCCTTCGTCGAGGCGGCCAACCGGTCAGGGGCACGCCAGCGCGTGTTCTACGCGGACAGGATGGACCTACCCGTAATGCGTCGGAGTCTGGGCCTTTCCATGTTCAACGAAACGCTGACCAAGTGTACGTTGGACGACCCCCGCTTCGCTCAATGCCTGGAACTTCTCTACAAATGGACGTACGAGGACCGCATCCTGCCCACGCTGGCGGAGCAGGAATCCTTCGACACCCAGACAGGCTACGGCGGCGCCGTGATGCAGATCTTCAACCAGGGCAACTACGCCATGTTCCTCATGGGCCGCTACGCGCTGATCCAACTCCGCCGGTTCGGCGAGTTGGAGTTGGCGGTCGTGGAACTGCCCAACGGCGGGTTCCCCAATGTGTATACCACCACGCGCGCGGCGGGCGTCTATTCCGGGGGCGATCACCGGGATCTCGCCGTCTACTTCCTCTCCTACCTCGCCAGCGAGGACTACAACATGCAGCTCGTCCGCGACGCGGATGCCTTGCCGCCCAATCCCGCCTTCGCCGAAACGGAAGCCTTCTTGCGGCCCGAGGAGTTTCCCAACGAATGGGAATGCCACGAAGCCTTCATCACCGCGGAGAACAGCATTGCCATCGGCGGGGCCTACAGCCCCTTTGTACTCGACTCGATCGCCATACGCCACCGTGACGAGGCCTTCGACGCACACATGAACGACCTCATGACGGCCGCCGAGGCGGGCGATCAAGTCACCGCACGTATCAACGCCGAGATTCGGCGCACCCTTCAGGAAACACCGGTGCTCAAGCCACTGTTCGAGGAGCGGACGGCGCTGCAGGACAAGATTGACGCCCGCCGTGCCGAAGGGCGGCCCGTTCCCGTCGACTGGATCAAGAACCCCTTCTATCGCCGGTACTATGCGGAGCAGGGATGGATCGCCGAGGAGGGGACGGAATAGGCCATGGCAGTGACGCGCAAACAAGCCCGAGACACCTTGACCGGCCTGGCCTTCCTCGCGCCCAATATCATTGGTGTGCTGCTCTTCACGGTGATCCCCGTCGTGTTCAGCATC
>JAAEQP010001587.1 GCA_024231375.1 bacterium
ACCTCTCGGACATCAGCGACGACGCGGCAGCAGCCAACGTGTTCATCGGCATCCACGGCACCCGCAGCGTCAACGTCCACCCCATCATGTCGAGCCACTTCAGGATGCCCAAGTCCTTGAGTGGTGTTCACATCACGGGTGCGGCGTTCGGTGACGGCATCTACATGGCCGACGACCGTGGCAAGAGCGCGGGCTACGTGGGCCATTCGAGTTCGTTCTACGGGGGCGGAGGCGGCATCTCCCAGCGCGGGAACTTCATGTTCCTCTGCGATGTGGCGGGCGGCAAGTTCCACTACCCGACTTCGGCCTGGGGCATCGGCGGTAGCTGTCCCGGCGGATGCGACACGGTGTATGCTCACCCGAGCCGTTGCCGGACGCTCCAAAACAACGAGTACGTGGTCTTCCATCCTGACCGCATCCGTATTCGCTACCTCATCGAACTGGACATGTAGGAGACTCCGATGCACGAGCTTGACGGCTTCTGGTGGCTCTCGACGGCACGGGCGACCTTCGGTGCGGAGGTTAAGAACGGCCTCATCACCGAATGCCCGATGGACGACTACCAGGACAAGCCCCTCG
>JAAEQP010001588.1 GCA_024231375.1 bacterium
AGGGTGCGGAGGACGTTTCCTCTGGCGATGTTTAGTGGGTTCCTGGTGAAGCCCGCGAAGAGACCAGGGACAGTGGGGCTGTTGAAGAAGTCTCAGTCTCTCACGGGTAGGCCGCGATAAACGGGGGGACAGCCACCCATTGTCGCCCTAAGAAGGGCAATAATGGGACGCAAGAGCTTGGCAGTCCCCGTTTGTCGCTTCTGTTTTGTGGTCGGTCGGGATCGGTTCGACGTATCGACGGAGTATGAGGAGACGTAATCATGGCGAATACCATCATTGGCGAATCATTGCCGAACATTCCGTGGGAAGACAAGCCGGCGGGATGCGCGGACGTGGTCTGGCGGTACGGCAACAACCCGGTGATTCCGCGGGACCTGATCCCGTCGTCAAACAGTATATTCAACAGCGCCGTGGTGCCGTTCGAAGGGGCCTTTGCGGGTGTGTTCCGGTGCGACGACAAGCGGCGTCACATGCAGCTTCACAGCGGACGCAGCGACGACGGCATCACGTGGCGGCTTCAGAACGACCGGATTGAGTTTGAATGCGAGGACGCCGAGATCGGTCAGTTCGAGTATGGCTACGACCCGCGCGTCTGCTGGATCGAGGACCGGTACTACGTGACCTGGTGCAACGGCTACCACGGACCCACCATCGGCGTCGCATACACGAACGATTTCGAGACGTTCCACCAGATGGAGAACGCGTATCTGCCGTTCAACCGGAACGGCGTGATGTTCCCGAGGAAGATCGGGGGCAAGTTCGCCATGTTGAGCCGTCCAAGCGACAACGGCCACACGCCCTTCGGCGACATCTTCTTCAGCAGAAGCCCGGACATGATGCATTGGGGGTGCCACCGGCACGTGATGGGGACCAAGGGCGGCTGGCAGGCGACCAAGGTCGGGGCCGGTCCCATTCCCATCGAGACCACCGAGGGATGGCTGCTCATCTATCATGGGGTTCTAACCTCTTGTAATGGCTTTGTTTATAGTGCAGGCGCCGCGTTGTTGGACATTGACCAGCCGTGGAAGGTGAAGTACCGTGCGGAGCCGTATATCTTGTCGCCTCAGATGCCGTACGAGTGTGTGGGCGATGTGCCGAATGTGGCCTTTCCGTGCGCGGCCCTGACCGATGCGGACACGGGCAGGATCGCCATCTACTACGGCGGCGCGGATACGGTGACGGCACTGGCGTTCGCGCAGGTAGACGAACTGATTTCGTTCATCAAGGACACGTCGGAATAGCGTTTTCTGGGCGGCTTGCCGCCGTCGATGACATTGCACGGGCAGGGCCGAGGCTGGAGCCCAGAGAGGGGTCGCCTCGGTCCTTCTTTGTAAGTAGTTCATTTCTGGGTGGTTGCGCCGGTAGTATTCACCCGGTCTCGGGCGCAATCGAATCATCGTCACCGTGCGGACTCGTTTACGGAGAAAGTAGCGGGTTGTGCGAAACCTGATACCCGGAAGGTTGGTCTAACTTCCAGGTATGGCCAGTTCATGCCCGTGATCGGAACGTCCGGGCTACCGCCGATCGGGATCCGGAATGGGGATAAGGACTTGAGTTCAAAGAAGATGAGATCGACTGTACTTCCAAGAGGCACATTGGTTGCCTTGGTGTATCAATCTTGTGGAGGCGCTATGCGCACTATCTGTTTACTGGTCGCGCTTGCGACGATTGTGACGGCCGGGACTGGCTGTAAAGCCATCCAGGACGCCATCGCCAGAATGAACGGGGGGGAGGACACCGAGTCTGAACAGAAAGCCCCGCCCAGGGTGGTCATTCCCGTCGAGGCAGAGCGTCCGGAACGTGCCGACATCTCGGCCTATTTCGAGACCAACGCCCGTGTAACCGCGGAAAAAGAGGTCAACATCATCCCCGAGGCGGCCGAGAAATGCCTGACCGTCAACGTGGATGAAGGCGACCGGGTCAAGAAGGGCGATATCCTGGCCGAGTTGGACACCCGGAACCTGCAAACACAGATCTCCGAGCAGGAGACGCAGGTCAGCAAGCAGCGGGCGGACAGCGCCCGCGCCAAGGCCATGGCGGATGAAGGCATTGGCGCGCCGGTGGAGTACGACAACGCCCAGTTCGCGCTGAAGCAGGGCGAAGCGGCGCTTTCGCGGTTGAGGTTGCAGTTGCGGAACCTCACGTTGCGCGCGCCGATTACGGGCATCGTTACCATGCGCAACATTCAGGTGGGCCAGTTGGTGGCCACGGGGTCGCCGGTGTTCACGATGGTCGACCCGACGTCGTACATCCTGGTGATCAATCCGCCGGAGCAAGAGGCTGGACGCTTGCGGGTCGGCCAGATGGCGAAGGTGAAGTTGGACGCGGTCGCGGAAAAGGAATTCGACGCGCGTGTGCGGCGGATTAGTCCTTACGTCGACAAGGAAAGCGGAACGGTGAAGGTGACGCTGGACTTCGAGCAGGACATCATGAGCCAACTGCTGTATGCAGCATTCGCGCGGGTGAGCCTGGTGATGGAGACCCGTGAGAACGTGCTGCTTGTGCCGAAAGACGCGGTTGTCGAAGAGGGCCCGACGAAATACCTGTTCGTTCTAATCGACGAGGACGAGGCTGCGGAGGCCGAAGCGGCCGAGGCGGCCGAGGCGGAAGCGGAAGGCGAGTCCGAAGACGAATCTGAAGCCGCCGCGTCGGAAGATGCCGCGGCGCCAGAAACTGGCGCGCCGGAAGAGGACAAGGAAGGCACGAGCGACGTTCAGGTGTTCGTGGCGGAGAGAGTCCAGATCGAGACGGGGCTCGAGGACAGCGCGAGTATCGAGGTCGTGAAAGGCATCGACGAGGATGCCATGATTGTGACGCTTGGGCAGCAATCGTTGAAGCCCGGCTCCTTTGTCAAAGTGACCAATGCGGAAGCGGAGTTGCTCGCCAAGGCCGGGCTGACCGCCGATGAAGCGCTTGCAGCCGCCCAGAAGAAGCGTGACGCGGGGGCGCGGGATGTCCAGCGGCGTCGCGGATTCTAATGGACCGTAAACGGCTTGCAGCCAACACGAACCCAACGACTAGGCAGTGCCCATGACCGACACCCCATCGAAGACCGAGAAATCGTATAGTCTGCCCATCCGGCGGCCCGTCACCACGGCGATGATATTCCTCACGTTCGTGGTGTTCGGGTGGAAGTCGTATCAAGAACTCCCCATCAACCTGATGCCGGATATTTCGTATCCGACGCTGACGGTGCGGACGGAGTTCGAGGGTGCGGCGCCGGAAGACGTGGAGAAACTGCTGACGCGTCCCCTGGAGGAGACGCTGAGTATCGTCAGCGGCCTGGTGGAAATCAGCAGCACGTCGTCGGCGGGTTTGAGCGAGATCGTGATGGAATTCACCTGGGACTCGGACATGAGTCTGGCCCAGCAGGACGTGCGCGACCGACTGGACCTGTACGATCCCCCGAAGGAAGTGACGGAGAAACCCGTCATTCTCCGGTACGACCCGACGCTGGATCCTGTGTTGCGCGTAGCGATCACGGGCGAAGATTTCAGCGAAATCGCGGATCCCGTAGAGCGTGACAAGAAGCGCCGGCACCAGTTGCTGGAGATCCGCGACGCGGCGGAGGAGCAGGTCAAGAGCGATTTGGAGGGGGAGCCGGGCATTGCCCAAGTGTTGGTGAAGGGCGGTCGCGAGGTAGAGATTCAGGTTCTCGTCGATTCCGATGCGCTGAAGAACATCGGCATGACGCTGGAAATGGTCAGCAGTGCGTTGGCGCAGCAGAATGTGAATATGCCGGGCGGAACCCTCCGTGAAGGCAAGACCGAGCATCTGGTCCGGACGTACAACGAATACCGGAGCGTTGAGGAGATCCTCGAAACGCCCATCGGACAAACCCCGAATGGTACCCAGATCAAGCTGAGCCAGGTGGCCCAGGTGATTCGCGGCGAGAAAGACCGCGAGACGGTGGTCCGCATCAACGGGCAGGAAGCGGTCGAACTCGAGATCTACAAGTGGGGCGATTCGAATACGGTTCAAGTGTGCAACACCCTGAAGGACATGTTCGGGTTCGAACGCGATCCGACGGTGATGGAGCGGTTCAAGAAGCTGTTCGAAATGGGGGAGGGCGAGATCCCCGAGGACGCGCCGCCGCAGATTCAGGCGATGCTGATCGCCAAGCAGATGCAGCGCAAGCTGACGCTGCGCGACCGGCTGCCGAAATTCTCGGAGCTGACGCTGATTAGCGACCAATCCCGGTTCATCACGGCGGCCATCAAGGAAGTTCAGAATACGGCCGTTGTGGGCGGTCTGCTCGCGCTGATTATTCTGTACTTCTTCCTGCGTCAGTTGAAGAGCACTATCATTATCGGCGTGTCGATACCCATTTCGGTGGTCGCCACGTTCATCCCCATGTTCATGCGCGATGTCACCATGAACATCATGTCCCTCGGTGGTTTGGCCCTGGGTGTGGGTATGTTGGTGGACAACTCCATCGTGGTGTTGGAGAGCATCTTCCGGTGCATTGAGGAGGGCGACGGCACGGTCGACGCCGCGGACCGCGGTACGCGCGAAGTCGGCGGCGCGGTGACGGCATCCACGCTGACGACCATCGCGGTGTTCCTGCCGCTGGCGTTCGTCGAAGGCGTGGCGGGCCAGTTGTTCCGCGACCAAGCGCTGACGGTGACGTTCTCGCTCATCGCGTCGTTGTTGGTGGCGTTGTACTTGATTCCCATGATCGCGTCGCGCCGGACGGTGTCGCTGTCGGGTGGCAAGGAAGTCATCTGGGTGCTGCGCGGGTTCCGCGAAGCGCGGGCCGCGGGCCGAGGCCGGTTGGCCTCGCTGGGGCTGATCCTGCCGTACGGTATCCGCGACGCGTGGTTGTGGTTGGAGGACAACGCGGAGGAGACGTTCGGTCCGACCATCGCAGGCGCACGACGCGCGGCCGCGGCCGTGCGCGACGTGGCGTGGCTTGGCTGGGCCTTCAAGATGCTGCTGATTGGCATCGGGGCCGTGGCGGCGATTCTGGCGCTTGTCTACATTGGCACGGGATTCTGGCTGGGCCAGGCCCAGGCGGCGTCCGTGACGATGATCGCTGCTATCGTATGCCTTTCCCTGCCCCTGCTGGCGCTGGTTGGCATGGTGGTGTTTCCGGTGTCGCTGGTAGTGTTCCTGTTTGTGTTCCACACGGGAATGAAGTGTTTCGGAGTGTTCTGGACCACGGTGCTCTACTTCGTGTCGGTGACGGTGATGGCCGTGGTGTGGATCGTGGGCAAGGTGTTGTCGGCGATTCTCTGGCTTCCGTTGAGTCTGTTCGACTGGGGCTTCACGGCCTTCCGGGAAATCTACGCGGTGGCATTGCGGGCATCGCTCCGGTTCAGCCTGATCGTTTTGCTGCTGACCGGCGCGTTGGCGGTCCATGCAGGATACAAGGCGCTGTCCCTCGGCCGCGAGTTGATTCCGCCACTGAAACAGGGTGAATTCACGATCCGCATGGAAGCCCCGCCCGGCACGCGCCTCGACGACACCGAAATCCGGGCCATGGCTATTGAAGAGGTCGTGCGCAACACGCCCGACGTCGAGACCGTGACCGTGGAAGTCGGCCAGGAGAAGACCAGCACCGAGGCGAGTCGGGGCGAGAATGTGGCGGAGTTCACGGTGCTGCTGTCGAATCCCGAGC
Organism: bacterium; assembly: GCA_024231375.1. The sequence continues at coordinate 5,621 of JAAEQP010001588.1, forward strand.
GCACCGCGGCGCGTCAGGACGAGATTATCGAGGATCTGCGCCAGCGCATCCGCGAGATCACCTTCGAGGACATCACGTTCGCGTTGCCGTCGCTGTTTAGTTTCAACACGGCCATCGAGCTTCAGATACGCGGCGACGACCTGGACGACCTGCGGGAGCTGGGTAAGGAGGCCGTGACGGCCATCTCGGACGTGCCGGGTCTGAAAGACGCCGAGATGAGCATCAAGCCAGGATATCCGGAGATCATCATCGAGTTGGACCGCGATCTGTGCGCGGCGAACAACCTCGATCCCGAGCAGGTGGCGCAACGTCTGCGCACCGAGGTGAGCGGCGACGCGCCGACGACCTTCAATCAGGAAGGTACCAAGATCGACATCCGCGTCCGCACCGACCGGCGCCGGCTGGGTAGTGTGGAAGACCTGCGGAATATCTCGGTGCGCGAAGGCGATCCGCCGTTGCCTCTGCGGGCCGTGGCCAAGATCTCGCAGCAGGAAGGTCCCAGCGAGATTCGCCGCGTCGATCAGCGGCAGGTGGCGTTGGTGACGGCGAACGTGGAGGGACGCGACCTGGGCAGCGTGTCCGAAGCCATCGCGATGCGGCTCGCCACCGTGAAGGGATTGAACGACTACCAGTTCGGTGGTCAGAACCGCGAGTTGAAGACGTCGATCGAGAGTCTGCAGTTCGCGCTGTTGCTGGCGATCTTCCTGGTGTATGTGGTGATGGCGTGCCAGTTCGAATCGGTGTGGCAACCGGCCATCGTGATGTTTGCGGTGCCCTTGGCCTTCATCGGTGTGATCTATGTGCTGGCGTGGTTGTCCATCGACGTGAGTATCGTCGTCTACATCGGCGGCATCATCCTTGCGGGTATCGTCGTGAACGACGCCATCGTGCTGGTGGACTACGTGAACCAGCTCCGTGCGCGGGGCATGACCAAGCGTGAAGCCGTGGTCCAGGCGGGGCGCGTGCGTCTCCGTCCGATTCTGATGACCACGTTGACGACCGTCCTGGGCCTGATCCCCATGGCCACCTGGACCGGCGAAGGCGCCGAGATCCGGCAGCCCATGGCGATCACGGTCATGGCGGGTTTGAGTTCGGCGACTGTGCTCACGCTCTTCATCATCCCCATGGTCTACGACCTGTTCGCGCGCGAGCGGAAGACCGAGGAGCAGGAGAGCGCATGAAGCGATCGCTGCCTGCCATCGCGCTGAAGCGGCCGATTACGGTGATCATGTTGGTCATCACCGTGATGGGGTTGGGCTGGATTGCGTATACGAAGATACCGCTCGAGTTCATCCCGCGGATCGATCTGCCGTTCATTCGTTGCTATATCCCGTACATGGGCGCCACCCCCGCCCAGGTGGAGAACGACGTAGCCATTCCCGCCGAGGGCGAGTTCCGGACCGTGTCCCAGTTGAAACGGATCACGACGCGTTCGGACATGAACGGATGCGACGTGACCATGATGTTCGAGTGGAATTCGGATCTGAACGCGGCCACGGCAGACCTGCGCGACCGCATCGAACGCCTCAAACTCATTCTCCCGGACGAAATCGAACGGCTTTTCATTCGCAAGTTCAGTTCCTCGTCACTGCCAATCATGGCGTTCGCTCTCGGGCGGAAGGGCGACGCGGAGGAGTTCACGCACCTCGTGCGCACGGTCCTTCAGCCGAGGCTGACGCGCATCGACGGCGTGGCGGATGTGTCGGTATTCGGTACGCCTCAGAAGGAGGTGCTGATCGAATTCGACCAGAACCGGCTGCGCAGCCGCCACCTCAGTCTGTATCAGGTCGTGACCGCATTGCAGACGAGCAGCGTCAATGTGTCGGTAGGCGAACTGGAGGACGGCCACACGAAATACTTCGTGCGCGCGTCGGACGAATTCACCACGCCGGAAGAGTTGGCACAGCTTGTGGTGGGACCGGACGCACTTCGCCTCCGTGACGTGGCGGACGTGGGCTACCGGTCGCGCGAGCGGGAGACCCATTTCGCCATCGACGGCAACACGGGCACGTTCATCCTGATCCGGAAGGAATCGGAGTCCAACACCATCAACACGTGCGCCGCGGTACACGAGGTTTTGGACGGGCTGAAGGAAGACCTGCTCTTCAAGGACACGGACCGATTCATGTTCATGGATCAGGGAGAGCTGATCACCAACGCCTTGGACGGGCTGAAGCTGGCCGGCAAGTACGGCGGGTCGTTGGCTCTGCTGGTGCTGTTCCTGTTCCTTCGACGGGTACGGCCGACCATCATGGTGGCGTTGGCGATTCCCTCGTCGCTGGTGGTGTCGTTGGTATTCATGTTCTTTGCGGGCATGACGCTGAATATTGTGACCATGATCTCGATGATCATTGCGGTCGGTATGTTGGTGGACAACTCCATCGTGGTGATGGAGAACATCTACCGGTACAACGAAATGGGGTATGCGCCGGCTGAAAGCGCCAAGCGGGGCGCGTCCGAGGTGGGGTTGGCGATTACCGCGGCCACCTTGACGACCGTCGTGGTCTTCATCCCGATTCTGTATCTGGAATCGGGCGAGATGTCGAATTACATGAAGCTGTTCGCGGCGCCGGTGACCGTGGCCCTGGCTGCGAGCCTGGTGATTGCGTTGACCGTGATGCCGCTCGCGGCGAGCCATATGCGGCCGAGGAACGAGTTGTGGGCGGCGCGCAAGATGAATGTCCTGGCCACGACCCCGGGCCGTCATATGTGGATCGTGAACCTGGCGATAGGAGGCTGGAAATTCTGCAAGGCCGTTGCGAACGCGATGCGGGGGCGATTCTCCGGCGCGCACCAATGGTGTCTGGCCTGGGCCATACACTGGCGCCTGGCCACGGTCGGCGTGCTGGCCATCGTGGGGATCGTGACGATCGCCGTGCCCATGCGGATGATGAAGCGGCAGTCCGAGCCTACGGTGGACACGCGCGAGGTCGAACTGGATATCGAACTGGACCAGAATTTCGATCCGGACCAGCTTGAGGGGTTCTTCGAGATGGTCGGGGGCGTGATCGACGACCAGCGCGAGGAACTGGGCATCAAGAATGTCTTCAACCACTACAGCAAGACCGGCGGATCGTTCTACATCTATCTCGATACGGACGACGACCTGCCTCCGGGCGCGGAGTTTCCCTTCACCACGAAGGAAGTGCGCGAGATCCTGTGGCAACGGATGCCCACCAATACGCCGGGCGCCGAGTTTCAGTTCTCCATCGCCGAGGCCAGCGAAGGGTCGAAACTGGGATTCGCCGTGCGCATGCGCGGCGACGATGCGGATGTGTTGAATACGTACGCGGACCGGTTCCGGGAACTGCTGGCCCAGATCGACAATGTGCGCGAAGTGAAGGCAGATGTCGAGCGTGAGGAGCAGGAAGTCCAGATCAAGATCAACGATACGTTAGCCGAGCAGGCGGGGGTCAGCCCGTTCGTGATCGCTCGAACGGTCGATTTCGCGTTGCGCGGCACGAGGCTGACGTACCTGAAGCAGAGTGGACGCGAGATTCCGGTGTGGGCGCAGTTTCGCGAGGAGGACCGCAAGACCAAGGCCAATCTGGACAATGTGGGTATCTTGACCCAGACCGGTGAACTCGTGCCGGTGAACCGCCTCGTGGATTATGGGAAGGCGAAGAGCGCGAAGTCCATCAACCGGGTCGACGGCAAGAATGTGGTGACGGTGCTGGCCAAGACGTATAGCGCGGACCTGAGCGGCGTGATGCGGGACTTGCGGCTGCTCATCGATCAGTTTGAGATGCCCGCCGGCTACACGGTTCAACTCGGGGACGAACTCCTCGATATGGAATCGGACATGAGCAACTTCGTGACGGCGCTGGTGATGGCCGTTATCCTGATCTACCTGGTCATGGGCGCGTTGTTCGAGTCCTACCTGCTGCCCCTGTCGATCCTCACCACCGTGCCGCTTGCCGGCATCGGGGTGCTGTGGGCCATGTATCTGACGGGTACGGCGGTGGACACGATCGCGCTCATCGGATCGATCCTGATGGTGGGCATCATCGTCAACAACGGCATCGTGATCGTTGACCACGTGAACCAGTTGCGTCGGGGCGGCATGGAGCGGCGGCGCGCCATCTTGCAGGCCGGCCGCGACCGGTTCCGGCCGGTGATGATGACCGCGTCCACCACCATCCTGGGTTGTGTTCCGCTGGCCGTCGGCGGCAAGATGGCGGGTGAAGTGGAGTTCGGCAGCCTCGGCGTGGCCCTGATCGGGGGGCTCACGGTGGGTACGCTGCTTACCCTGTTCATCGTGCCGGTGTTCTACACGCTGATCGACGATTTCAGGATGTGGTTCCGCGACTTCTTTTCCAGCCTGGCCCGGAGCCTGACCGCTGGTATCGCGAAAGGGTAACCCCTTTCCGCGAATCGCGTTGGATGCCCTGGGACTAGGGATCGTCTCGACGACCCGCCCCGTGGCGTCTCTCGCCGATTGGCTCGTGCGGGAAAGGCGGTGAAGTTGCGCCGGAGTCCGGCAACATGCTACCATTCCACTTCGTTTTGCACCTTGGCTTTGAACCCGATTCCGATCGTTCCAGGGAACGACAAGGGGGTACCGTGAGAAAACCGCTGATTGCTGGTAACTGGAAGATGAACAAGCTTGTCGGCGAGGCCGTCGCGACGGTGAATGAGCTGAAGCCGCTTGTGGCCGGCGTAGCGGACGTCGACATTGTCGTGTGCCCCGTGTTCACCGCGTTGTATGCGGTCGGTGAGGCCCTGAAGGGCTCGAACATCGAGATGGGTGGACAGAACTCGTACGTGAAGGAAAGCGGCGCGTATACGGGCGAGCTTTCGCCGCAGATGCTGGCCGATGTGGGCTGCGCCTGGACCATTCTGGGCCACAGCGAGCGGCGTCAGTATTTCGAAGAAAGCGACGAGTTCCTGAACGAAAAGCTGAAGTTCGCGCTGGCGTCGGGGCTGAAGGTCATGTTTTGCATCGGGGAGACGTTGGAGGAGCGCGAAGGCGGCAAGATGAACGACGTGCTGATCCGCCAGGTGACCAACGGGTTGCAGGGCTTGGCCGAGGCCGATTTTGAGAAGGTCGCCGTGGCGTACGAGCCCGTTTGGGCCATCGGTACGGGCGTGACGGCTTCTCCTGAGCAGGCCGAGGACGCGCACGCGTTTGTGCGGACCCTTGTTCGCGATCAATTCGGTGCAACCGTAGCAGACGGTTTGCGTATTCAATACGGTGGCAGTGTGAAGCCCGACAATGCGGCGGAACTGATGGGCCAAGAGGACGTAGACGGCGCCCTCGTTGGCGGCGCGGCCCTGAAGGCCGACAGTTTCGCGGGTATCGTTACGGCGTCCTCCGCCCAATAAAGAGGTCTTAGTCATGTTCTGGACGACACTGTGGTGGCTGATGTTCGTGGTGTACCTTGTGTCATGTCTCGGTCTGATCCTGATCGTGCTGATGCAGAAGGGCAAGGGATCCGGTTTCGCGGGCGCATTCGGCATCGGGCCGGGATCGGAGACCGTGTTCGGTCCCCGTATGAGCAGAAGCTTGCCTGTGAAGATGACCTATATCATGGCTGGGTGTTTCCTGGTCTTGGCCATGCTGATGACGATCGTGTCGGGCAGGATCAAGGGCGGAATCGCCCCGGACAAGGTCGAAGTGACCGAGGAAATGGCCGCGGCTCAAGCGAATCAAGAGAAGATCGACTCCGGTCTGGACGCGCTCGGTGTCGGCCAGGCCGAGGTCCCCGAGGACGAGGAGTCCGACGCTACGGGTGCAGAGGATGATGGAAGTGCCGATGCCCCGGCTCCGGCGGATGCCGCGGAGACAGGCACCGAGGAGGCGCCGGCTCCCGCCGAAGGGAACTAGGTGCAGAGCGGGCGCGTGAGCCCCTTCCAATGACCGAATACCTCCGGCCCAAGGCGCTAGACGACTTGGGCCGGTTTTCTATGTGCCGGCATGATGACAGGAGATACCATTGGACAAGATCCTGGTTCGCGGTGGACGTCCTCTCAAGGGGTCAGTGCAGATTCGGGGGGCTAAGAATTCGACGCTGCCGTTGATGGCCGCGTCGATTCTGGCGGAGAGCCCGTGCACCCTCCACAACATCCCCTGTCTGCATGACACGTTCGCGATGGACAAGATCCTGGCGTCGCTGGGCATGACCATCGACTTCACGGGCCGGTACATGACGCTGGATGGCACGACGATCGCGTCGCAGACGGCATCGTACGAGCTGGTGCGCAAGATGCGTGCGTCGTTTTTCGTGCTTGGTCCGTTGCTGGGCCGGTTTGGCAAGGCGAAGGTGTCGTTGCCGGGCGGTTGCGCTATCGGTACGCGGCCCGTAGACATCCATCTGAAGGGGCTGGAAGCGCTGGGCGTCTCGATCGCCATCGAGGACGGCTATGTCATCGCGGAAGGGAAGCTGAAGGGGGCCGACATTGCCCTGGATTTCCCGAGCGTGGGCGCGACCGAGAACATCATGATGGCGGCGTGCCGGGCGGACGGGGTGACCCGGCTGAGCAACGGCGCGCGCGAGCCGGAGATTGCCGATCTGGCTGCGTTTCTGAACAAGATGGGTGCGCAAATCTCCGGGGCGGGCACGGACCTTATCACCATCGTCGGCGTGGACGAGTTGCAGGGCGCGGAGCACACAGTCATCGCGGACCGCATCGAGGCGGGCACGTTTCTGCTTGCGGGCGTGGCGACTCACGGGGACGTGACGGTCCTGGGCGTGGACGCAGACCTGTTGCCGGCGTTTCTGCCGAAGCTGCGCGAGACGGGCGCGGAAGTGGAGACCCAAGGCAATCGCATCCGTGCGCGCGCCACGAACGGCTTCAAGGCGGTGGATGTGACCACCCAACCTTTCCCAGGGTTCCCCACGGACTTGCAGGCGCAGATGATGACCATGCTGTGCGTAGCCGACGGCACCAGTGTGATCAAGGAAACGGTGTTCGAGAACCGGTTCATGCAGGTGGCGGAACTGACGCGGATGGGTGCGGATATCGACCTGGAAGGCAACTCGGCCATCGTGCGCGGGGTCGACGCGTTGAGCGGGGCGCCGGTGATGGCGTCGGACCTGCGAGCCAGCGCGGCCCTCGTGATCGCGGGACTGATTGCCGGGAAAGGCGAGACGGCCGTCGCGCGTGTGTATCATATCGACCGCGGGTACGAACGGATCGAGGAACGGCTCGCGGCGCTGGGCGCTGATATCGAGCGGGTGCGGTAGCGGATCCCGTTTGGGAGAAGACCCCTCACCCTGCCCTCTCCCGCTGGGAGAGGGTAAGAGG
>JAAEQP010001589.1 GCA_024231375.1 bacterium
ACCCTCAACCGGCGCGGTTTCCTACAATGCGCGTCCCTGGCTCCCATCGCGGCGCTGGCCCCCACACTATCGACGGCCGCACCGCTGCCTACCCCGTTGATGGGGAACCGGTTCGTGACCTTGTGCATCATGGTGCGCACCACGCCGTGGGAAGTGTCGCGGGACGTCAAGCTGCATCCACGGGATGAGTATGCCGTGCATACGCTAAAGAACGCGCGCTCGATGCGCGAAGCGTTTGCTAAACACAATCCCGAAGGACGCCTGACGTGGGGATTTACGCTGAATGCCCTGGAGGACGAGCGTCCCCACTTTCGTGAGATTCGCGATTATGTCGTGAAATGCCAGAAAACGTACGGCGATGAAGTGTCGTATTTTCCAGGCTATTTCCCGGCCATGCACCTGCCGCGTGCGCGTGTGAACAAGGAGATGAGCGAGGCCATCGAACGTATCTCCGATTTTGTGGGCGGCGGCTACCGGCCGCAATCCATCATAGGCGGTTTCTTGTCCGCGGACACGTTGCGGTACCTGGCGGAGAAGGAAGACATTCATGTCGCGCACGGCTGCATCTGGAGTCAGCATGCCATCGATGGCGGAGGCGCGGATGGCTCGCCTTCCTACCCGTATTATCCGTCGACGGAACATTTCTGCAAACCGGCGCAGGGGAAACGCGACTTCATCGATTGTGTCAACCTGGATG
>JAAEQP010001590.1 GCA_024231375.1 bacterium
GAAGGCGTGGGCTTCACGTACAAGAAGGTGGACGGCTACGCGCCGAACTTCGCCTACCTGGGCCAGGAGGGTTATCTGGTCAACTGCGAACTTCGCGTCGGGACGCAGCATTGCCAATGCGGCACGCCGGCGTTTCTGGCGGAGGCGCTGCAACTCACCCGGCGGATCACGCAAGCCAGGATTCTGGTTCGGCTGGATGCGGGCAACGACGACGTCGAGAACGTGCGGGTGTTCCGGCAGAAGCGCTACGGCTCGGTGGACTGGATCATCAAGCGGAACCTGCGGAAGGAGTCCCGGGAAGAATGGTTCGAAGAGGCCTGTGCGCACGGTGTTTCCGTAGATTGTCGGTGCGGCAAAGAAGTGTGGGTGGGCGATGCGTGGCGCGAACGGGACGGGAAAGTCGAACGCGTAGTGGTCGAAGCGACTCGGCGAACCCATACCGCCGATGGCCAGGCCCTACTGCTGCCGGAACTGGCGATCAACACGTTCTGGACCAGCTTGAAGCCCTCGCAAGTGACGGCGCAGCAAGTGGTCGAACTCTACCACGACCACGGCACGAGCGAGCAGTTTCATTCCGAACTCAAGACGGACATGGATCTGGAGCGTTTGCCGAGCGGGAAGTTCGCGACGAACGCGCTGGTGCTGGGATGCGGACTGATGGCGTACAACGCGCTGCGGTTGAGCGGTCAGGAATCGC
>JAAEQP010001591.1 GCA_024231375.1 bacterium
AGTTCGTGCGGTACTGCTCTTCGTGCTCTGAGCAGGGAGGTCGTTCGCTTTCGCGGAATGGTTCTGGTATCATCGCGGTGTTACTTTGCCAGTGAGAAGCCATCTGACCGGCACCGAGATGCCGAGTTCGATACAAGTGGTTAGTTTCAGGCGTGTTGCCCGCCTTTCAGGGGTCGCGCCCGGAGGTCGTTATGCGGAATAGCCGGTCTCAATTCCTTGCCCTGCTACTGTTCTTGGCCATCACGTTGACGCTGCTCACCAATGGTTTCACCGGACGGATCTCCGCCCAGAGCAACGACGTCGACGTCATCACCGAGATTGCGCCGATTGGCGAGGTGCTTGACCACATTCTGCGCAGCTACGTTCGGGAGCCGGTGCCGGCTGAGGTGGTGGAGGGTGCTCTTGAGGGGATGATGAACTCGCTGGATGAGCATAGCTCGTATATCTCGGCGAAGTTCTTCAAGCAGCTCACCGAAGACACAATGGGCGAGTTCGAAGGCATTGGCGTTTCGATCAAGCTCGACGAGAACAAGAACATCAAGGTGTTCCAGCCCATTTCGGGATCGCCCGCGGAGAAGGCGGGGGTAATCGGCGGCGACATCATCCTCAAGATCGACGATGTGCCTACGAAGGGGATGAGCACTCAGGATGCTGCGGACCGGATTCGAGGTCCCAGGGGCACAATTGTGAAGCTCGGGGTTCTTCGCCAGTTGGCCGAAATCGATCCCGACGGCGAAGACGCATCTCAGCCGGAGGTGCTTGACATCGAGATCAAGCGTGGCAAGATCCCGCTCGAAAGCATTGTCGAAACCCGTCTGCTCGACGGAGGCATTGGCTATATCCGTGTCGGTGACTTCAAGCGGAACACGGCCGAAGAGATTGCAGGCTTCGTCAAGGACCTTTCGAGTCAGGGGATGCGGGCGCTCGTGTTGGACCTCCGGTGGAACCCGGGCGGATTGCTCACCTCGGCCCGCGAGGTGTCCGAGTTGTTCCTGCCTAAGAACACGCTGGTGACCTATACGAAGGGCCGCGATCCCATGACGGGCGAGTTGAAGGAGGAGATGCGGCTGTTCACGCAGCGCGAGCCGGTCATCCCCGAGACGGTTCCCATGGTTCTTCTGATTAACGAACACACGGCAAGTTCCTCGGAGATCGTAACAGGGGCGCTGCAGTTCTGGTCCCGCGCGTTGGTGCTTGGCCAGAAGACCTACGGAAAGGGAAGCGTCCAGACGCTGATCGAGCTCACGAACCCGCCCGGAAGCGCACTGCGCCTGACAACGGGTCTCTACTACACGCCCGCCGACGTTACAATTGACAAGCAGGGGATCTTCCCCGACATCGAGGTACTCATGTCGATCAAGGAGTGGGTGAATCTGCTGCGCCAAATGAACAAGTCGTACGCGATCTCGCCGGAGATGAAGAACCGTCAGAATCACGGCACGGTGACGGGAAACACCGAGGCCGAGGAAGGTCTTGACGAACTCGCCGAGGACATTCAACTGCAACGGGCCGTCGAGATTCTGAACGAGGAGGCTGTGTTCCAGAAGCTCATCGAGAAATACCACAAGGACACGCACGAAACACAGATGGCCGCGGCCGACAGCCCGGAATCCGCCGGGGACGAAGTGTCTTCGGACGCGGTGGTGCGCTAGGATGCGGCCCGATCGACGAGAGAACGACGCCTTGCGGCCTGTTTCCTTCGAGCGCGGCTATACCAAGCACGCCGAGGGAGCGGTGTTGGTGAGTTTCGGCGACACTCGGGTGCTGTGTACGGCCAGCGTGGAGGACTCGATTCCTTCGTGGCTTGTTGGATCGGGCGAGGGCTGGGTGACCGCCGAGTATGCCATGCTTCCCCGCAGCACGGGCAAACGCGTGTCCAGAAGTGCCGCCCGGCGTGGCAGGGCTCTCGAGATCAGCCGTCTGGTGGGCCGCGCATTGCGCAACGTGGTGGACCGGGGTCTCATGGGCGAGCGGCAGGTGGTGATCGACTGCGACGTGCTGCAAGCCGACGGAGGAACCCGCACCGCTGCAATCACGGGGGCCTACGTGGCGCTTCACGATGCCTTTTCCTCGCTCGTGGCCGAGGGTGCGCTTCCGCAAGCGCCGTTGCTGGGCCAATGCGCCGCGGTCAGTGTTGGCGTGGTTGAGGGCGATGTCCGTTGCGACCTGTGCTACGTCGAGGACGCGGCGGCCGACGTCGATCTGAACCTGGTCATGCGCAGCGACGGTGGAATCATCGAGATCCAGGGCAGCGCGGAGGGCGACGCCTTCCCGCGTTCGGACATGGATGCCATGATCGACATGGGCACTACTGCCATCGAGCGACTGTTCGCCCTCCAGCGGGAGGCCCTCGGCTGTGTCTAGTCCGCTTCTCATCGCGACGGGAAACCGTCACAAGGCGGATGAGATCGGTCAGTTGCTCGCCCACCTGAACTACGACATCAAGTGCCTGTCCGACATGCCGCCAGTCGATGAAGCCGTCGAAGACGGCGACACCTTCGAGGACAACGCCCTCAAGAAGGCCCGGCACTACTACCAGGCCTTCGACGTGCCGTGTCTTGCCGACGATTCGGGACTCGTGGTAGACGCGTTGGATGGGGATCCGGGGGTGTGGTCCTCGCGCTACGCGGGTGAGGACGCCTCCGACGCGGACAACAACGCCAAGCTCCTCGACGCGCTCCGGGAGGTGCCCGAATCCGACCGTACGGCGCGATTCGCGTGTTGCGCGGTGCTGGTCGAGCCGGGTGGGAAGACACACGTCGAGTCCGGCGCCGTGGAAGGCAGAATCGCCTTCGAATGCCGAGGAAGCCATGGGTTCGGATATGACCCTCTGTTCCATCCCGACGGACACGAGGGGTCGTTCGGTGAACTTGGGCCGTCCATCAAACAGGCCATCAGCCACCGTGCGGTGGCCTTCGGGAAACTCCTGACATGGCTCGAATCCCGGTCATGACACGGGTGGATCCGACACCGGAAGGTATCCGGCAGGCGGCCGATGCGATTGCGGCCGGAAAGGTCATTGCGTATCCAACCGAAACCGTCTATGGCCTTGGCGTCGATCCCTTCGCACCGGTGGCCCTGGACCGTCTATTTGCGGTGAAGCAACGGTCTGACACCCATCCCGTGCTGGTCATCGTGGCTGACCGGGGACAGTTGGCCCGGTTGGCTGCCGACGTCGGGCCGCAGGCCAAGGCATGCATGGACGCGTTCTGGCCGGGGCCATTGAGCCTCGTACTGCCCGCGGTGGATGGCTTGCCTGAAGCCATTGCGCCCCATGGCAAGGTCTGCGTGCGGTGTCCTTCGTGCGATGTGGCGCGCGGCCTATGCGAGGCGTTCGGAGGCCCGATCACGTCGACGTCGGCCAACCTTTCCGGCGAGCCGCCGGCTCGGACGGTGGAGGGCGCACTGTTGCCCGGCGTCTTATTGGGAATCGATGGGGGCGAGCTTGCGGGGGGGACGCCCTCGACGGTGTACGACCCGGACGAGAATCGTATGTTGCGCGAGGGAGCGGTGGCGGGTGCGGAAATTGTCGCCCAGTTGGGTCGCTGAATCGGCTGGACGAGCGCGAGCGTGTCGAGTGGACGCTGTGCGAAGGCTAAGAAGACCCCACACCCTGCCCTCTCCCGCTGGGAGAGGGTAAGAGTTCGTCTGAGCAACCCTAGCCGGATTGAAGGACCGACCGTTTCGGTCACTCTGAGCTGATTCGCCCGCACTTGTCACGCGCTTCGTTGGACAATACAATGACCCAGAACCTTTGAACACCTTGGAAGGAGAGTGGAGTGAGTGAGCGGATCGCGGTCGGAAGCGACCACGCCGGTTTCGAAGGACCGACGCATTACAAGCCGGAGATTGTGAAGTACCTCGAAGAGCGTGGTTTCGAGGTGGTCGATTGCGGTACCGACGGTCCCGACTCGGTTGACTATCCGGACATTGCCGGCGCGGTGGCGGACGCCATCCTTGAGGGGCGTGCGGACCGGGGGGTTCTGCTGTGCGGAACCGGAATCGGAGTGGCCATCGCGGCCAACCGGTACCGGGGAATCCGGGCCGCTACGTGCGCCACGTCCGACATGGCGACGTTGTCCCGGACCCACAACGACGCGAACGTGATCTGTCTTGGCCGACGCATTCTGACGTTGGACGTGTGCTTTGAGTTGATCGATATCTGGCTGACGACCGAGTTCAGTAATGGCGAACGGCACATCCGCCGCGTCGAGAAGATGGGATAGTCATCCCCGAACCACGGAGACTCTACGTGAGCGTCTTGACACCGAAAGAAATCGTGGCCGAACTGGACAAGTATATCGTCGGCCAGGGCGAAGCGAAGCGGAAAGTGGCGATTGCGCTCCGCAACCGCTGGCGTCGGCAACGGCTGCCCGAAGATCTGCGTGACGAGGTGGCGCCGAAGAACATCATCATGATCGGGCCCACCGGCGTGGGCAAGACGGAGATTGCGCGGCGTTTGTCGAAGCTGGCCGATGCGCCGTTTGTGAAGGTGGAGGCTTCGAAGTTCACCGAAGTGGGATACGTGGGACGTGACTGCGAATCCATGATCCGCGAACTGACCGAGGTCGCGATTCATCTTGTGCGGGAGGAAATGTCCAAGGAGTTAGAGGAGAAGGCTGCCCAGAACGCGGAGAAGCGACTGCTGGACCTCCTGCTTCCGCCTCAACCCAAGGGGCCGGAGCGCATTTACCGGCCCTCCGACCCGACAGCAGGAGACGAAGGGCCCGCCCCGGCGCCGGCGCGTGTGGACGGGAGCGAGCGGGCGCGGGAAGTGCTTCTGAACAAGCTGCGAGCCGGAGATCTCGACGATCGCGAGATCGAGGTGGAGATCAACGACTCCGGATCGACCCAGATGATGCAGGTATTCTCCAATTCGGGTCTCGAGGAAATGGGCCTGAATATGCAGGACCTGTTCGGCCGGTTCATGCCGAAGAAGACGAAGCGGCGCAAGACGACGGTGGCCGAGGCCCGGAAGATTCTCGAAGAGGAAGAACTGCAGAACCTGATCGACATGGACGCGGTGACTCGGGAAGCCGTTCAACGGGCGGAGAACTCGGGCATTGTGTTTCTGGACGAGATTGATAAGATCGCCGGCCGCGGATCGCAGGGCCACGGACCCGACGTATCGCGCGAGGGGGTGCAGCGCGACATCCTTCCCATCGTCGAGGGATCGACGGTGACGACGAAGTACGGGGCCGTGCGCACCGACCATATCCTGTTCATTGCGGCGGGCGCGTTTCACATGACCAAGGTGGCGGACCTGATCCCTGAGCTTCAGGGGCGCTTTCCGATTCGCGTGGAGCTTGGCAGCCTGGGCGCCGAGGAGTTCGCCCGGATTCTGCTGGAACCGAGGAACTCGCTGATTCGGCAGTATGAGGCCATGCTCGCCACCGAAGGCGTGACGCTGGAGTTCTCGGACGACGCCATCGTCGTGATTGCCGATATCTGCCAGAAGGTTAACGACGAATCGGAGAACATAGGCGCGCGCCGCCTTCACACGTTGATGGAGTATCTCCTCGAGGACATTTCGTTCAGCGCCCCCGAATCGGAGGGGACGGTCTTGCGATTCGAGGCTCGGGATGTTGAGGAGCGCCTGGCGAACGTGGTTGAGAACCGCGACCTGGGCAAGTACATCCTGTGATCCGATTCGAGAGCCTGGAAGCGGTCGGGGTGCGGGTGGCCGCGTTCACGGGAACCGCGGAAGGCGATTGCGGCTTGCGCAACCCGGCAGGACAGGCGGCGGCATTGGCGGCGCGCAAACGTGCGTGTGCGTCGTTGGGGGTGGCATCCTCGGAGTTGGTGTGTGCCCAACAAGTGCATGGGACCAAGGTGGCCGTGGTTTCCCGGCAAGACTTGGGACGGGGCGCAGCCTCGTGGGACGACGGTCTTCCGGAAACCGACGGACTCATCACGCGGGATCGAGGCGTTCCCTTGGCCATACTCGTGGCGGACTGTGTCCCCCTGTTTCTGGCCGATGGACGGACGGGGGCAGTTGGACTCATTCACGCCGGACGAGAAGGGACGCGGAGTGGAATTGCGAAAATCGCCGTGGATGCCATGAGAAGACACTTCGGATGCCGCGCCGATGACATACACGCAGTGGTTGGACCGTCCGCGGGTCCGGCAGCGTATGAAGTATCCGCGGAGATGGCGGATGCCTGGCGGTCGGATGGATTGCCGGCTTCGGGGAGACTTCTCGACCTGTGGCAGGCCAACGCGGATCAGGTGGTTTGTGCCGGGGTTCCAATGGCGAACATCCACGTGTCGGGAATGTGCACAATCGGGGATCGCGGGTACTATTCTTACCGTTGCGGCGACGCCACGGCCCGCAACATGGGGGTGGTGATGCTTTAGGACGGCGGGGCCGCGGCGATTTCCAGTTAACAGGTTCAGGTATTGCGCTTTACGCAGGGATTGTGTTAGACTACTTGCCGTTAGAGCGCGTTTAAGCACAAGAGTGGGTTTGCGCCCACTCTTTTTAGTTGTGTGGGAAAGGTTGTGTGTGGCCAAAGACGAGGTTATCAGACGCGCCTGGGAGGTGATTGAGCCCCACTTGGCTGAGCAAGACTACGAACTCGTGGAGATTGAGTTCGGGCAGCATGGGGCCAATTGGATCCTTCGTCTCTTCGTCGACCGGGAGGGTGGCATAACGATCGACGATTGCACGGCTGTGTCGCAGTTGATGGGGCCTATCCTGGATGGGAGCGACTTCATTGGCGGCAGCTACATGCTGGAAGTGTCGTCGCCGGGCATTGATCGGCCGGTGCGGAAAGCGGCCGATTTC
>JAAEQP010001592.1 GCA_024231375.1 bacterium
AATTGCGCGGGTTCTCCCAGAACTCTTCAAGGTGTCCTCGATGTTCCCGCTCGTACATCACCACCTTCACCATCATCTGCGCCTTGTCGATGCCGCGAACCAACCGGGCCTCGGGAGACGCCGCTTCCAACAGCTCCCGGTGAAGCGTCGCATACTCCCCAGGAATCGCCGCGAACAACTCTTCGGCGATGGCCTGCTCGGCAGCCCCCTTTGCCTCCTTCAGGTGAGCGTCGCCCGCAGGCATGGGAATGTCCATCAGATCGGCTTCAGGAAGGTCATGAATCAAAGCCATCGTCAACGCCTTGGCCTTGTCAAACATGTCGGGATACGCGTCCGCGACCAACAGCGTCATCAGAGCAACAAAATGGCTGTGAGCGGCGACACTTTCCGGTTCGGTCACACCGCGCAGCACGTACCCCGCCCGCGCGATGCGGTCCAGCGGATGGATGCGCTCGAACAACTCGATCAGTCGTGCTTGGAATGCGTCCACAGTCTCTCCCCCGGTTCGTCGCGCCGCGCGGACATCCACGGTTCGCCGAGGAAGAGGCTCACTCCCTCGATCCTCGCGGCACAAAGCCGCCTTCCCGCCTAGATGGATGGGTCGTCCTCGGCGTCCTCGGCCTCTCCGGTCTCCGACGATCCCTCTGCCTCGGACGCATCCGTGCCGCCGACACCCTCTTCCCCCTCCAACATGGCCAGCAGCTCGGATGCGGCGGCGTCATCAAGAACGCCTTCGTCAGGCGCCCCCTCGCCTTCCACGCCTCCGTCAACGAGTCCCTCGGCAACCTGTCCGCTCACCAACTGCTCAATCATGGCGTCCAGTTCTTCGGCACTCTCAACGGTCCCGGCAACGTCCTCACTCGCCTCTTCCGATACGACAGACGCCTCCGCCTCCACGCCCTCATCAACGGCCGTTTCCGGCTCGGCGGCGGCGACTTCTTCGTCCGCCGAATCGAATCCGAACGATTCGGCCAGCGCGTCGATGTCGAATTCACCCGCGTCCGCCGCTCCACCGTCTCCAGCGCTCTCGGACGTATCCGGCGCAGGTTCCGGCTCCGGCGCAGGTTCCGGCTCCGGCGCAGGTTCCGGCTCAGGTGCAGGTTCCGGCTCAGGTGCAGGTTCCGGCTCAGGTGCAGGTTCCGGCTCAGGTGCAGGTTCTGGCTCAGGTGCAGGTTCCGGCTCAGGTGCAGGTTCTGGCTCAGGTGCAGGTTCCGGCTCAGGGGCAGGTTCCGGCTCAGGGGCAGGTTCCGGCTCAGGTGCAGATTCCGCCTCGGGTGCCGGTTCCGCGACTGCCTCCGCAGACGCCTCAGCCGACGGCTCAACTTCGGCTGCCTCGAGAGCAGCGGCAACTTCATCGGGTTTGGGTTCCGCGGGTGCCTTGGGGCGCGCGGCACTCAAGGCCTCAACGTCCGGAAGGTCTCCCGAAGATCCGCGCGGATCTTCCCCGACAGACCGCAGCATCCCGGTCAATCCAGACAAGGCCAACGCCGCGGACGTCAACTCGCTTCCAATCGAATCCATGCGCGCGGCCGCGGACTCGCCGGCATCGTGGGTCCGATCGAACACCTCTTCGAGCCGCGCCAACTTGCCTTCGGCTTCGCCGGTCTCCGCGTGTGCCGCGGCGACCTGCTTCGCGGCATCACGGCGGAGCGCATCCAGTTCCTTCTCGACAGCGTCACGGGCTGCCCGTGCGGCGTCAAGCTCGGCTTGGAGCGCCTCACGTGCGACGCCGGCCTTCTCGATTTCGCCGTCCAGGCGCCCAACCTTATCCCGCAGTTCCGTCGCCTCGCCATGCCGCGCGTCGGCCAATTCCTTCAACCGAGCGACTTCGCCCTCGGACTCCGCGCGCAGGGCTTGCTCCGCGGCGAGTTCCTCTGCCGTGGCGGTTAACCCCTCCCGTTCGGCCAGGGTCTGCTCCAGTTCCTTGATGCGCCGTTGCTGCGCGCCTTCCTTCGCGGCAAACGCGGCCCGGTTCGCATCGATCTGCACGAGCAGGCCTTCGGCACGTTGGAGCAGTTGATTGGCTTCGCTTCGGGCTTGACCGCTCTCCCGCTCCGACGCCGCCAACCGCTGCTCCAAGCCCTGGACCCGCTGCTTCAGTGCCGCTTCGCCGGCACGCGCTCGCTCCAATTCAGCGTCAAGCGTTTCGCTTCGGCTGTCGCCGCCAGCGCTCGACTCGGAAATCTGTTGCAGCCGTGCAAGCTCCTGTTCGGCTTCCTCAAGACGTTGCGTCAACCCCCCGGTTCCCGCAGAAGCGGCACCTGGCGATCCGGCACGAAGACGCTCGATCTCCCGCCCCTGCGCTTCCAGCTTGGCTTGCGCTTCGGCGCGGGCCTCTTGCCGGATCATCTCCACCTGGATCTTGGGTCCACGTGGCGCGATCTGAATGACCTGCCCCCCATTGATCAGGTTCCACAAGCCGTCGGTGAGATTCTGCAGACGAGCCGGATGCACGCTGCTGGCGAGGACAACGTAGTGATGGGGATGATCCAGGAAGATGCGGACAACAGCCTCTAACTCTTCGGCCAGGTCCGTGAGCTTTTCCAGCTGATCGACCAAGAGAACCGCGCACTCTCTGCGCTGAACCGGCGACTGGTCCTTGAGGAGGCCATGCACTTGGTCGGGGAACTCATGCGCGCCGAAGAAGGCCAATCCCACGGCGTTGCTGTGCGCAGCCTGAATCCGGTTCGAAGTGGAACGGAGCAGATGCGTTTTTCCGCAGCCCCGGTCGCCCAGGAGCAGAATGGGTTGCTTCGCAATGGGCCGCAACTCAGCCACGTCCTGGCAGACACGGCACGCCTCCTGATTCGATTCATCGACCAGAAACGTGCCAAAGTTCATGCGTTTCATGGATATAGCTCCACCCCGTCAGAACACCAAACCATGTGAATTCTATAGCGGCCATCACGAACTGTCAATGGACCTACCCGTGAAGCATACGACGGCATCGCAACAGGCGGGGTTGTGCGGTGGCTTTCCGCTTTGATATTGTTGTGGCCCAAGATGTAGGAAACCGCTTATGCGAATCGACATCGCGGCCCAGACAGACATTGGCAGGCGCAAGCGCAACAACGAAGACTTCTACGGCGTCTTCCGCGAAGACACGCCCGATCTGGAGTTGTTTGAAGAAGGCGCCCTCCTCTGCGTAGCCGACGGTTTGGGTGGCCACGTGGGTGGCGAGATCGCCAGCAAGCTCGCCGTGTCCCTGATGAAGGACGCGCTCAAGCATTCCCCAGAAGCGACCGAGTCCGAGGCTGAAGAGGAAGAAGTCGATCCCGTCATCCCCATTCTCCGCAAGACCCTGCACTACGCGAACGAGAGCATCTTCCAGACCAATCAGGACCTGGTGCAGTCGGGCCGACCCATGGGCACCACCCTCCTCTCCGCGGCCGTCACCCCCCGCAAAGTCCACATTGCCAACGTGGGGGATTCGCGGTGCTACCACTTCCGCGACGGAGAGATCATCGCGAAGACCGAAGACCATTCCTGGGTCGACGAACAGGTGAAGCAGGGGCTCATGTCCAAGGCCGAGGCCGAAGTCGACGCGCGCCGGCACATGGTGACCCGCTGCATCGGCACCCATCCGGAGGTGGAGTGCGATACCTACACCTGGCACGTGGTACCAGGCGACATGCTCCTCCTGTGTACGGACGGTCTGGTGAACATGGCCAAGGATGCCGAGATCGCCGCGGAGTTCAAGAAGAACGCCAGCCCCGCCGAGATAGCCCATCGACTGGTAACGATGGCCAACGACAACGGCGGAAAAGACAACATCACGGTGATCGTGGCCGATATCAGCCCGAGCGTGGCCATGGTGACCCAGCGCAAACTGAAGGCGCTGTCGCGGAAGCGGGGCGCGAAGGCGCTCTGGGTTCTACTCGGCCTGGTGTACGGCGCCTTGTGTTTCGGGCTGGGCTACTGGATCCGCGGCCTCGTGTAGATACCGCTCCAACCGCACGCCTGCGTCGTCCCACACCACGTACGACTGATGCCACAGCCAGTCCCCGCAATTCACATAGATCCCCGTGCCGTCGGGGGTCGGGTGTTCCTCGCGCACCGGATGATGGGTGTGCCCACACATCACCACGTCGGCATCACCTGCCGCCAGCGAAGCTCGCGCGAATTCGCCGATCGGTCCCACCTCCGATCCTTTGCTTACATCGTCCGACTTGGTCATGCGCCGACTGGTGCGCGACACGCGTTGCGCGATGGCCATGGCCCAATCGGGGTGGAGCAGACCGAACAACCACACCACTGGCCGGGCCTGGGCGACCCACTTGTAGGCGCGGTAGCCGACGTCCCGCTTGTTGATCCCGTCACCGTGGACGAAGAGGGCACGCGCGCCGTTGACGGTGAGTTGCAGACGGTCTCGCTCAATGTGGAACCCGATCTGATCGCGCAGGAATCGCCCGGCCCAGAAATCATGGTTGCCGCAAACGAAGTACAGTTCCACACCCTGGTCATGTAAATCCGCGAAGGCTCGCACCACGTCGAAGTAACCCGAGAACGCGACGTGACGATACTCGAACCAGAAATCGAAGAGGTCGCCCAGCACTACCACGCGCTCGGTATCTCTGGGATCGATGGAACGAAGGAACGCCACGAATCGGTTCATCTGCGGGCGGGCGGCCTCATCCACGTCGAGATGGACGTCGGAGAAAACGATGGTCTTCATCGCAGCAAACTGAATCGGTTGAGAGGCCAGAACCGAAACACAGCGGTGCCGATGATCTTGTCGTCCTGCACGGCACCGAACACCCGGCTGTCCTTGCTGACGCCGCGGTTGTCCCCCATCACGAAATACTCGCCTTCGCCGACCCAGATCTCACCGGACGAACCACGCATGGGCTCAGCGCCCTCCGGGAGATAGTTCTCCTCCACCCGTTGCCGGTTGACGTAGAGCACCCCGTTCTCCACCGCGACCGGCACGCCTCCCTCGTCCTCGTCACCGATTCTCCCCGCGGCGACGGCCTTGCCCCCTGTGCGGGGCGGCCCTTCGGCGATGATGCGCTTCACATAGCGCTTGCTCCGTTCGTCCGGACTGTCAAACACGACAATGTCGCGTTCCTCAATGCCCTCCATCCATTGGGCGAAGGGCCAGTGCTGACTCATCAGATGCGGGAGCTTGAAGACAAGAATGCGTTCGCGGTTCATGAGCGTGGGTTCCATGGATTCGCCCTGAACCTCGAAACACTCGATCACGCATCCGCGAAGGAACATGAAGAGTACGAGAAACGTCAAGACCATCTTGACGAACTCAACGATCTCGTTCTTCGCTTCCTTCTGCGGCGCGGTCTGAAGATCCGCCGAACCAACTGGGCTGTCGCTGTTCACCAATTCAACACCTTGCCGGCCACTCTTGGGCCGTTGATCGGAATCTACCATGACTGAGCGCATCCTGCAACCCCGCCATGTCGCGGATGTCGTCAAGAAACTCCGTGCCCCAACGCCCCACATCGGCCAGCCGATGGGCGTCGCTTGCCGCAACAGCGGGAATTCCGGCGCCTTCAGAGAGTTTCCAGGCCAGTTGTTGTTCGTGGGGTTGCATGTTGACGCTGCATGCCTCCACAGCGGCCACGGGCAACGAGAACAGACGCTCGTCGAATCCAAGTCCGTGCCGGGTCGGATGGGCCGCCACGCAGACCCCGCCAGCCGCGATCACGTGCTCCGCGGCCTTCTCCGGCGCCCAACCAGGCTCGAACGCAGCCACAGCGGCGTCATCAAGCCCGTACACCAGCAGGTCGCCCTGTGAGGAGGCGTACTCGAATCCCGACAGGAGCACGAACCCGGTATGTTTCGATTCTTCAACAAGTTCCGCCAATTCGCGGCCCTTCCACTGACGGTGATGCTCGGTGATCACCACACCGCTGAGACCCGCTTTCACGGCGTGATCGATCAGGCGGCACGGGTCGAGCCGACTGCACGTCGAATAGCGGCTCGTATGGACGTGCAAGTCGATGAATAGTCCCATGGGCTCCCGCCGTCACGCCCCGGTGCCAGTGCGCGCGGGGATGAGTCCCAGAGCGCCGGGAACCGGGGAATCATCCCGATACCGCGGAACGAGCGTCTCCACATCGCCGATGATCTGCCGCGAAATGAATAGGATCGCGGCCGGATGGCGGTAGGCCAACTCCTTAAGGTATTGCCACCACTCGCCTTCCTCGATTGCGTGTCCGACGAGTGTGACCATGATCTCGTGCGGATCCTCGCCCAACTGGTCGGCAATCTCGTCGGCGAGACTGCCACGCGCGTCGGACGAATCCGACTCGGCACGCTCAAGCCGCTCACTGAAGGCCTGCATGGCCGAACACGCGTCCTTGAAACGCTCGGCAAAGGCGTCCCATTTCGGGTCCTGGCGTACGATGAGTTCCTTCAGGAAGGCGACTTGCCCGTCAATCGGTCTGTCTTCAATACGCGCAGCCATCTCGGGGTTGTCCAGCAGGTAGCCGAAAGCCGTCCGTAGAAATGCCGGAGCCGGTTGGAGAGGCAGTGAGTCCTCGGGTGTCTTCGGATACTCTCCGTGCAGCATCAGGGCCCGCGTCTGGAAACTGGGGATCTTCGGTAGCGGTTCCGGGAACGCGGAGTAGTCGTACTCCAGTCCGCTTGCGACAAGGTAGCCGCGTACCGCCTCTTCCAACTCGCCCGCGTCCAATGACCGGTCGGCCTGTTCGAGGAACCGGTCCTGCATCCTGGCGCGGATGCGCAGCATTTCGTACGCATAAGCCGCGTTGCTGAATTTACCAAGCTCCACCGCGCGGTCGGCCAGCCTCATCACCGGCGCCCACGGGAGCTGCGCCGGCCGGTCGGCGTTGAGTTCCTGCTGGATATGAGACCATACGGCGCCATCTTGGATCAGGGACAGGGCACGCCGAAACGGCTCGGTCTGTTCCATGTCTCCTTCGGGAAGCAGGTAGGCATACCGCTCCGCTTCAAATGACTCCGCCGCGGTTGCACGCCCCGGACTAAAAGGCGAGAACAGGAATCGGAAGTTGACGAAATCACCGTCGAACACGGCCTTGGCCAGTGCGTGCGCCACCTGCTCCGGGTCCACGGCCACTTCGGTGGTTCCCTGCTTGCGTTTTCTTGCCACGACTAGGACGTCCCCCCTTTCAGCACCGACGCGACCCACCGGTCGCGTTCGTCCCACTCGATGTTGGGTTGGGTGACATCGGCATAGGGGAGCCGCTCAAGGATCTCCTGATACAGCCCCTGTCGAAAGTGCCGTAGGATTCGAAACGCGTGTCGCTCGTGGGCGGCGTCCCAATGGCTCTCGCCAACGCATTCGCGGTCGTGTCCCGCCGTAAGCATGAGTTCCTCCACATACTTGGACAGGAAGTCCCGCACCCTCGCGTCGAAGGCACGCCGGTGGGTCTCGGCCTCAGGGCTTGTCATCGCGTCGGCCTCGCACCACTGCCGCTCAAGCTCGATCAACTCGGCCCGAGCGTTCCAGTACGTCTCGCGCTGGTCCGCGTCCCGCAGAACGAACAGGGCCGCGTTCAGCTTGGCCATCTCAAGAAGATAGTGAGCCCGACGCTGCTCGGTGATCTCCACCCGCGCGATCTCGCCCACCAACTCTTTCATCTTACGCCGGTAGACCCGGCGCACTTCCCCGGGTTTGGCATCCTCACCGACACCGAGCACGTCAAAGTAGTTCACGTACCCGGCCGTTATTGCGTCACTCATAAGCTACAATCCTCCGCACAGCGCGGTATTGTAGCCTCAAACGGGCGGATGGAACAAGCATTGGAATGGACCCGTGACACCCTGACCCCGACGGGCAAGGCCGAAAGAACAGAAGAAGGCCCGGACGCATCCGTGCCTTCGGCAACGATTCGTGTACTGACCGACTGCCAACAGCCGCCCTACTCGGCGCTCAAATACCTGGCGATTCTACTGGCGACGACTTCCACGACTTCCACCAGTTTGTAGGTGCCCTGCTCGACGTTCTCCTTGGCTCGGGCGACTTCTTCCGCACGGATTTCCGTGCGCATCTCGTACTTCTCGACAAGCCGTGCTACCGTGGCGGCCTCTTTGGCCTCCTCGCTGAACACGACGCCATCTTGCCCGATCTCCAGTGAACTGGGTGCCGAGTCCTTCGGGGCGCTCCCGTTCGCCTGCTTGCTGTTGGCAGGCTCGGGGGTATAGCCGATACCTTGTATGCCAACCATTGTTCGCTCTCCTTAGCCTCTTCTACAGCATCCTTGCCTACAGAAGTTATCGGCACCTCCCCCCTCCGACTTTAGCGGATTTGGCGGGGAATCCCGCAAGAACTGCGCAGTGTAAGCACTTTGGCCGTAGGGGCTTGCCGAGGCACGCGCGAACCGCAACATCTTGGGCATCAGAAGAGGCGACCACCACCTGCGGGGCTCCCGCGCGAGGTGCCCCGACTTCCAAGCCGGACCGGTCAGTTGCTTCTGGTCGATGCCCGTGGCTCCGCGCCCCCGAGGTCAAGATAGCGCCGGTAACTCTCGCGTGCGGCTTCGCCATGTCCCAACTGAAACCGGGCATCCCCCAGAAGCAGATGAAGATCGGGCGTGTTGGGAAGGTACTGGGCCAAATCGGTGAGATAGGCCTCGGCCTTTTCGTATTCCTCCCACCGCATCTTCAGACGAACGGACTGGAGCATGATCTGCCGGAGATAGTATCTGGCGTTGAAATCGAGCGGATCCACACGGAGGGCTTGCTTGAAATGCTCCTCCTGACTCCCACCAACCGTGCCACCGTAGTACAACTCAAGCCCTTGAAGATCATGGACTTTGGCCCGGTGGCGCAACTCGACGGTGTCCGGAATCGCGGCAGCGTCCTCCGGCGAGAGCCCATCGTAAGTCGTGAACCTGCCAGGACTCTCGAACAGAGGCTGAAGTGCCCTCAGGCTCTCCGCCACGGTCCCCTGCCCGGCATAGACCAGCTTCGGCGCGACGAATTCGGCCCACGGGCGGTCGTCGGTCACAGGCTCACCCAGGGCGAACGCGTCCACGCCCTGTTTCCCCATGAAGAAACAGGTCAGAAGCTCCTGCATGTCCATGAATCCGACATCTGTCAGAGCTTTCCGGATGACGGGATCTGAAAGGCGCTGTTTGGCGGCCGCGTAGTCGATTCGGATCTCTTGGTCGGATCCGACCAAGAACAAGTCAGCATTGACAAACCATGCGCAGTACTCAGGAAACACTTCTGTGAACGTAAGCACAAGCGAACGCACGACTTCCACATTCAGGCTGTGGAGTGGGATCCATTGGGACACAAGCCCCCCCGGGTTGAGCCGGGCCATGCACAGATCGTAGTAGTCCCGCGTGTAGAAGGTCGATACGCCAGCCAGAGCCAGGGGCATCGGCTCAAACGTAATGACATCGTACCGGTTGTCGGTGGTCAGCAGGTAATTGCGGCCGTCATCGACGATGAAGTTCATCTGGGGCCGGTCGATGACTCCGAGGTTGTCAGAGCTGAACAGAGGTGCGGCATCGAGCACATCCCGGGATATCTCGACTGCGTCGATGCGGTCGAAGTCACTGAGACCCAGGGTGCCAGCCGTGATACCGGACCCAAAGCACATGAACAGGACGGTCCGCGGGTCCCGGTCGAATAGGAGCGGCAGGACACCCTGCAGACGGTTCATCTTGACGCCCTTCTCGATGGAGGCCGTGGCCTGCACGCCGTTTATGTAGAGCACACGGTTCGTGCCCGAATTGTCGCCCTTGGGCTGCACAACCACCACGGTGCCTTCCACGCCCTCCTGGAAGTAGATCTGCTCATGTTCCGGCGGCATGTAGGCTTGGTTGAGCGCGTTGGCGATGTTCTCCGGGCGGTATGCGAAGGCGACACAGAGCCCCGCCACGGTAAGGATCAGGATTCCCGCCTTCCTAAGTCCGCCCACGGTCGGCAGCAGGAACAGCGCCCCGGCCACGGCAATGAACGCGGCCAGCGCGATCATGGCGAGGCCGGTGGGGGTTCCGAGGAGCGGAAATCCATTCTGGACAAGCTCCGGTACCGACGCGAGTGCCGTCGGTACTTTCAGCGCGTATGCCACCCACGCCAGAATCAGCAATCCAACGGCCAGTGGCGCGCGGCGTGCGCCCCATCCAAGGTCGGGCGCGGTCATGAGCACCACAGCCCCCACCGCGAACAGAACCAAGCCGAGAAAGACCACACCGCCCTGAGTTCCCAACATGGGAATGAGGAGATACCCGCCTGCCAACGCGCCAAGCACGCCGCCAAAGGTATTGGCGCTGTAGACCCAGCCAATATCGCGGCCGAGCCTGGATCCGCTGGCGGCCACGGCCCGAATGACGATGGGGAACGTCATGCCGAACAAGAAGGTTGGCGCGAACAGCACGGCGAACGACAGCAGGAACTTCACCCAAACCACGCGGTGCCAGTCGAACCCGACGTCCACCTGCAATTGCGCCAAGCGTTCCGGCAGCCACGCGAAGACCGGGAGCATGGCGATGCACGCGATGCCGACAAGCATTTCGACAAAACCAAACAGAGCGAAGGGGCACTTGCGCCGATCCACTATGAACGAAGCGAATGCGCTTCCAACGGCGATGCCGCACAGAAGCGACGTCAGCATCGTGGTGAACGCGTAGGTTGTGCCGAGAAACACGATGACCAGCATCCGCGTCCAAAGCACCTCAAGCGCAAGGGCGCAGAACCCCGAAACGCCGAACCCCAACACCACCACCCAAGCGATCCGCGGCGCAGGAACGGCAACGGCGTCGATCACCTCGTGGGTCGACGGTGTTCCGGGTGTGGGCTCATCCACGTGGTGCCGGGGCAACCACCGCGCAAGCACAATGGCGAGCACGCCGACTCCGATATTGCCGATCGCCCCCACGTACGTCGCATTGGTGTATCCCAGGGCGGGAAGCAGCGCGAAGCCAGCCAGCGCACAGCCCGCAACTGCGCCAAACGTATTGATGCTGTAGAGCGCCCCGATGCGCAACCCGCGAAGACGGGATTCCTGACCCACATACTTGGCCAGCAGGGGCAACGTGGCTCCCATGAGGGTGACCGGCACGATGAGGAACACCAGCGAGAGCACACCCCGCAACACCACGCCCACTTCGCGCGACGAACCCGCCGCGCGAAGCACCGCCACAACGATGGACTCACCCCACCCTATGGAGAAGATAAACCCCACGGCCCACAGGCCAATTACGATCTCGAACACGCCGTACAGAAACAGGGGACGCCGGGTGCGGTCGGCGAGGCGTCCGCCCCACAGACTGCCCACGCCCAAGCCCAGGAAGAAGATTGACAGGACCGTGCTGACCGCATACGACGTGGTGCCGAACAACAGCACCAGCTTCCGCGTCCACACGACTTGGTAGAGGAGGCCGCAGGCGCCCGACACGAAGAAGAAGAGCAGGATGCACAAGAAGACGCCGAACTGCCGCCGTCCGGGCATGGCGCGCAACTTGCCGAACAGATCCAAGAGTCCCATGAAGGAGTTCCTTATGAGCAAGGTATGAGTACGATGACCCCCGCCTAGGCGGACGGTATGTGATGCTACCCAACGCCCCCGGACACTGTCAAAGGCACTCGCAACTCATCGCCCGAACCGGCACACCGTCTCGACATGGGCCGTGTGCGGGAACATGTCGATGGC
>JAAEQP010001593.1 GCA_024231375.1 bacterium
GCCCTGGGGAACACCGGAGGAACGTGAAGCATGCGGATAGGAGATGAAGCGGCGACCGCCAATGAGCGGCTGTGGGACAACGAGGTCCGGAAAGGCTGCGGGTTTACCCAGCCGTGGCTCGACCTGGACGTGAAATTGCTGCGCGACGGCGCGGCGGGCAAGTATGAGGTGATGCCGAGCCCGTTGGACACGCTACATCCGCCAAGTATTCTGTCCGACGTTGACGGCAAGGACGTGCTGTGCCTAGCGTCCGGCGGCGGCCAGCAATCGGCCGTGTTTGGCCTGTTGGGGGCGCGGGTGACGGTGCTGGATCTGTGCCGCGGGCAACTGGAGGCCGACAGGAAAGCGGCCGCGCATTATGGCTATGACGTCCGCACCGTGCACGGCGACATGCGCGCGTTGGACGACCTTGATGACAACAGCTTCGATCGGGTGTATCAACCCGAATCCATGTGCTACATGCCCGACGTGGCCAAGGTGTTTGCCGAGGTCGCCCGCGTGCTGAAATCCGGCGGCCTGTATCGCACCGTCCTAGAGGACCCCGGATTGTTCGTGGTCGAGTGGGACGGCGCGCACTACTATCTCGCAACGCCGTACTACGAGCGCGTTCACCACCGCGACGACGGCGGCATCGAATATTGCCACACCATGGCGGACATCTGTAACGGCCTGGTCGACGCAGGATTGACGCTCCAGCGCGTCTACGACCGCCCGATCCCTCCAGAATGCCAGACAATGCCTCCCGGCACCTGGGGCCATCAAGACACCTACGTAGGCGGGAGCTTCATTGTCGTGGCGCGGAAAGGATAGAGGCTCTTCCTGA
>JAAEQP010001594.1 GCA_024231375.1 bacterium
CACGGTGGCCTCGACGCCGCCCCGCTCGATGGGCAGGCTCCACTCACTGACGCTCTGCAACGCCGCCTGCTTGGGCAAGCGCGCGATGATACCTTCGGCCCATTCGTCCTTCCATCCCCAGTCCCACACGATCAGACGGCAGTCGCTGCCCGAAGCGGCGATGCCTTCCCACAGGAGTGTGTTCGCCTCGGCGATGACCTCCTCGGGCCCGCGCGGGCCGCACCGGGCGCATTCATCGCCCGAATAGTGGGACCAACAGTTGGTGTACGATTCCGACGCGGAGATGGTGAACACGGCACCCAGTTCCGGGACGGCGCGGCACACGGCGGCGACGCCGTCG
Organism: bacterium; assembly: GCA_024231375.1. The sequence continues at coordinate 341 of JAAEQP010001594.1, forward strand.
CGCAAATAGTCCTGCACGGCCGGAACGCTGGTGCATAGCGTGCAGACCTTGTCTATCTGAACCTGCCGATCCATGACGCCGCGCAACTCGGGATGCGTGTCGAAGAAGGCGGTCGGCATAGGGCGCGGCTCGTTCAGGTAGAGGTAGATTCGGATGCCGTGCGTGCCTGCTCGGTCGGCCAATTCCTGGAACCGCGCAATCCGGTCCTCATAGCCCTCGCTGATGGAGGGATCCCACGGGAACTCCACCAAGTGATACAGGGGCTCGTGGATGATGACCCCGTCGACGCCCACCGCCGCCAGCCGCGCCAGGTAGCCGTCGGGGAAGGGGTCCGCGTCCGGCCCGAGCGGGTTGCGGAAGGGCGCGAAGTAGGAGTAGCAGTAGCGCGGTGTGAAGGCGCTTGTCCCTGGACGCTTGGGGCTTTCGGGTGGTGGCGTGGACAAATCCTCCACGAACTGAAACAACGGCTCTTCAGGGGATGCTACGTTGTCCCCGAACTCTGTGCGAATGGTCGTGCCGATGCGTTCGGCGTGTGTGATCGCATCGGCGCTGGGCGGGGCGTAACGCAGGGGTTCAAGCCGCGGCGTGTACTGGCCGAACCACCAGAACAGGCCGTCGCCCTCGCGAAGGGTGTACTCGAAGCGGTCCGGGGTCCAGTCGAGCACCGCGCACAACTGGTCGTGGGGCAGAAGATGCCAGTTGCGGCGCAGCACCGTGACGTAGGACCGTTCCTCCTGGTCTCGCGAGATGGAGGGTGGTGACCCGAGCCCCATCCGCGCGCCGATGGCCTGCAATGCCTCCACGTCGGCGCCAACGACCTCCGCCATCCGCTCCAGCGGCACGAGTTGCCAGTTCCGCCACACAAACGCATGCAGCCGGTCTGGAAAATGCCGGTAGGTGACCGGTTCCGTCCATTCGTCCAGGTGCTCGTCCGTGCTCATGAGTGTCTATCCTATCCAGATCGTCGCCGACGCGGACAACCCGGACACCGCGTCCGTGACCTCAACCGTCCATTGCCCGGGCGATGCGTTTAACGCGGGCGTGAAGCGGTAGGTTCCCGACCCGTTTCCCAGGTACATCGTCTGGCGATGGTATTCCGGCCGCTCGCCGTCGGGTGAGCTCACGGTGATGCGTACCGCGTGGGGGCCACAGGCATCGTCTTCGCCACGTACCGTGACCTGAAGCTCAACGGCGTCCCCGCGCATGGCGCGGTCGGGGCCATCGACGCTCACGTCGGCCACGCGGTAGGGCAGCACGGCGTACATGCGGGGTATCCCCACCTCCACTTGGTCAGCGCGCCTTCCGCCTTGCCCGAGATACTCGGAGCGGCGGACGTCGTACACGTGTCCCTCGGGGAAGGGCAGGGATACGGCAAGGGGGCGCTTGTCGAGGGCGGTGTAGTCGGGCATCACGCCGAAGTAGGCCGTGCCCTTGTCCCGGAACCGTGTCACCTCGATCTTGTCCGTGGGATGGCCGTGCTCGTGTTCCACCAGGAACGGCGTGAAGATGTCGGCCTCACGTCGGAGCAGGCCTCGCACGAACTCGCGCATGTCGCGTTCCGTTCCTTCGCGGCGTAGGTCCAGATAGGCGTGCATATCCGTGTTGAGGTAGATGGCGCGTCCTTCGCCGAAGCCGTTGATGAACACGGCGGGCGAGCCGTCGTCATGACAGCCGATGACCTTGGCCGTGCCCGAACGCAGTGTTTCGCGGAATATCGATTCGAAGCGGACGTAGTGCGTGCCTCTGTATTCGGCCGTCACGCTCGCGCGTCCACGTTGGACACCGGGCAACGCGCGTTCGATACCGAATACGTCGTCGAGAGCACCCGTCTCGCGCAACCGTCCGTGGAGACCGCGCAGGCCGCACCGGTAGTCGGCGATCACCGTGCCGCCGTTCTCGACAAAGGTCCTGATGGACGCAATCTCCTCGTCGGAAAGAGACACAACGAACGGCAGGAAGAGCACGCGGCCGCCGCAGGTCTCCAGTGCGCCCGCTTCAATCTCCTGACGTGCGATGGTGCGCGGTTCATAGCCCAGATCGCGCAGCATGAGGTGGACCGACGCGGACGCTGCCGCGTGGTGCCCCGAGGGTGTGACGGCGCCCCAGGCCTTGTCCATAACTTCGTCGCCCGCGCCGACTGTGCGGCCGGTGACGGAGTCCGCCATCCAAAACCCTTGCTGATGACCGAGATTGTTCGCGTGGTTGCCGATGCCGCTCTCGATGGTCGACGCGTGCCAGTTGTTTTCGGAGTAATGGACGAGTATGGGGTCGACCTGTTTCTCCGCGTGGGCCAGGAGCGTGGCGGGGCCTGCGCGCAGTTCTTTGGCCGCCCGGGCCATGTCGCCCACCACCGGTGTGGGCTGTTGGTCCCACGTGCTGGCGCCGTTGGCGGGATGGCGGAAGGTAGCGTGCCACCACCAGGCGCTGTTCCACCCGTGAAGCGCCAGGTACCACGGCACGTAGTAGCCGCCGTACCGGAGGTCGGCGTGGTTCAGCCAGCAGCCACTCAGTTGGGCCTTGGGACGGAAGGACTGGACAGCCTCTCCGTTGAAGATCTTCAGAGTGAAACCGGGCACCAGATAGGTGTGGTAGACGTTGATGACGTCCATGTCTTGGCACAACTGCCACCAGTCGAACCCGTCATAGCTGGAGAATTGCTCGACTCCGTCCCAGCCCACGGCGGCACCCGGCGACTCTTCCTGAATGGCCACGCGCATGCGTTGATGCCCTTGGGCAAACTCGCGGTTCACGAACATGCGGTAGTCGACCCAGGACGAAGGGTTGTCGAGACTCGACAGGACCGATTGCTCGTCCTCGAAGCGGATCTCCTCCCAACTCCCATAGGCAGCGCCCCACTGGGCGTTCAAGGCGGCGAGGTCCTGGTAGGTGCTCTTCAGGTACGCCTGGAACTTGCCCCAAGCCTCGGGGCTCTTGGCGAACCGTCCTTCGGGCACGAAGGCCTTCACGTAGTTCTCGTCTCCGAGCGTGTAGCCGAGGGGTACGAAATCCTTCTGAGCCTTGACGGTGTCGCGTGCTTGCTGTTCCAACTCGGAAAGCCACTGATCGTTCAGAAGCCGGTCGTCCAAGGTAATGCCGTGAAAGGCGGTGGTGTACGGCACCGTTCGCAAATGGGACAGGGCAGCCGTCCGCGCGGTACCTGTGGTCCGCCCGCAGTTTGAAAAGGCGGTTGCGGCACATGTTCTGCGGAGCATGTTGCATTGCAGGCGCTCACGCCACGAATCGATGACCCCCGTGTTCCAGTAGAGCACGGAGAAGTCGGTCTCGGCCCAGCTGTCGGGCATCAGGACTTCGGCCGAACACGTTGCTTCCGGGCCATCGTCCGAGAGTACGGTCACTTCGACGCGATTCACAACCGACAGCGACCCGTGCGGGGCCATCAGCTTGATGGTTTCTTGGAAAGGGACCGCGTCCGTTCGCACGAGTTCCCGGTTCCAGTGGTCAAACCAACGCGTGACAATCTGCGTTTCGGTGGTGTCTCCCTCGACAGAAAGCGAGCAGGTGACGGTATTGCCAGCCTTCACCGTGGAAGGCGCGGTCGAAACGGCGGCGCTTGCGATTGTCTCAGAGACCACGGCAAACACACCGCCGGCCCAGTCGAGGGTCGTGCCGTCAGAATCCGTCAACACCACTTCAGCTTGGTACTCGCCCGCGGGCAGCTTGGGGAGGTCCACGGTGAGCGCTTGCCCCGGCGTACACGGCACTCGGTCGGAGAACACGCGCTCATAGGAGTCGCGGCGACGCACCACAACGCGGGCTTCGGCGTGGTCGGGGAGAGCCGTCTCCGAGACGGCTACGGCGAACCCGCCGTCCGCAGCAGTGAAACCGGTGAAGATCCGTTGCAGGTCAGGCCGGGCCGTGTAACACAGCACATAGCCGATCCACGCGGCCGACAGTTCGAAGTCCGCCTGAAGCGGGGAGGCGCTGAGGAGGTAGCCGAAGCGAAGGTCGTTGCTGAACCCTGCGCAGGTGACATGGCCTTTTCCGAGACGGTAGTGGGGCGCGTCGGCCTTTTCCTCGCCGCCGAAGACGAAAGGACCGGTCAGGTTTGGCAGGGCCTCCCATTCGAATCCGGAAGCCTTGATGTCCTCCTCCAGACCGTCGCCCAGACCCCCAATGACGAAGGACCGCCCCTCAGCGACTTTCGCGAGAATCGTCTGACGCACGTCCTTGGGATAGTACTTCCAGGCGGGCAGCACGCACATGGCCAGTACTTCCCAGTCCTTGTCGATGCCCGCGCGTACGTCTTCCATCACGCGCCGCTCGGTCTTCAGGAGGGTGGGCCAGTAGTGGCCCGATATGCCGAACTCGCGCACGTTCCACTGCGATGCTGTCTCCACCACGTGCCCCGCGATGTCGAAGCGCTCCATCAACTCATGGGAATCCTGGTGGGCGCAATAGGGCGCGACGAAGAGCGTCTGGATGGTATCCCCCGGAAGCCGATCCGCCCACGCCGTGCGTCCAAGTGCATCGGATGGCAATTCCGCTGCCAGAACACTTCCCGCAAACAGGACCGCCATAGCGCTGAGCACGATTCTCTTCATCACAATCACGTCCTTCCTGTCCAATTCCCACTTCTTCCCCTGCAAGGGCACCCCCGTAACGCGCCCGATTCTGCGTACCCTATCACCCATCACTGTCTTCCGCAAACGGGCATCGCACCGTTGCTGGATCCCACCGCCCTCAGGCGCTATTCTCAACGGCACAGGCAGCACATGGGGGTAACTCGATGCGAGACGCGCGGACCGTGATTCTGGTGGCATTGGTATGCATTCTGACGGCGACAGGGACAGCCCAAGTCCCAGAGGGGTGGACGTGGCATGCCCAGCGGCCCTTCGCCGACCTCACGGTAACCGCAAGCAGCGAGGAGGCCGGTCAGTGGCCCGCGTCCAAGGCAATCGACGGTGTCACGGCCGAACCGGAAGGTATCTGGCAAACGCGGCGGGACACGCCCGAATCGGCATGGCTTGAACTCGCGTTGCGCAAACCGCGTCAGATTAGGGGCGTCCGTATCTACCACCAACACAACCCCGGCTACTACCGCAGCGTTGACTACGCGATCGCGTGTTGGGAGGATGGCGATTGGCGCACCGTGGCCGAGGTTGAAGGAAACACTGAGACGGGCTGGCGTGACCATCCGTTTGACCCGGTGATGACGGACAAGGTTCGCGTCAACATCGCCAAGTCCGAGCATGGCTTCAGAATGGGGCTGAACGAAGTGGAACTCGTCTACGGCGACACGGCCTCGGGATCGCCGCGCGTGCTCACGACTGAACCGATCTTCCGCGGCGACGTGGAGGAGATGGGCCTCGTCGCGTTCGAGACCGCCGGCCCGGCGGGCACAGGGGTGGCGGTCGCCACGCGCACCGCGCCGGACGCGGGAGGGCAGCCCGGCGACTGGTCGCCGTGGTCCACGCCTGCCAGCCAGAGCCCGTCGCCCATCGCTAGCCCTGTCGGAGCGTGGATTCAGTGCCGCGCGACGCTACACGACACATCCAGGGGCATGGCCGTGGTCGAGTCGCTCACACTGGGTTCCCCGTCCTGCGTGGCCTGGGTCGACACGGGCCCCTTGGTGGCGGAACCTGGCGCGCCGTTAGACGTGACCGTCCACTTCAATCAACCCATGGGACGGCACTGGAACGTGTGCGCCGAATGGCAAGGACCGGGGGGAGATCCCGTCGCGGCGGCAAGTGGCTCATGGGACGATTTGGGGCGGGCGTGGCATTTTGAACCGATTGCGACCAGCGCGGAGCAAGGTACCGGCCATCTCATCGTCGGCGGCGCACGCACGGCGGCTGGGATGACGATGCTCCACGAATCCGTGCCGGTTGTGCTCGGTACGGATCCGATCTTGGCGCGGGCTCGCACCATGGCCGATTGGATGATGCAGAACCCCAACGAAGCCATATTCGTGGAAGGCTACAATCAGCGCACCATTCTCGCGTTGTACGAAATCACGGGCGAGCAGCGCTATTTGGACTACGTGCGTGAGTGGGTGGGCTGGTTGCTTGAGTATCAGAATCCTGCCGGGTACTGGCCGACCGGCTACGGCGACGTGTACTTCGCGGACACGGGCAGCGCCTTGGGGTTGCTCATCAACTTCTACAAGTTTGCCACGCCCGAGGAACGGGGCGCTATCGACGAAGCCCTTGCACGGTACGTGAACCTTATGCTCGTGACCGGCGACAGTACGGGGAAGTCGTTTGTTCACGAAGGCGGCAGTCTGGGCGTGGGCTATCACGCGGACAAAGAAGGAAACGTCAAATCCGATCTCAACAAGCCCTACACCATCGCCACCGCGTTGACCGGGGCCGAGATCTTCGCCGCCCTCTATTACATGCACGGCGACGAACAGCACAAGCAGATCGCCGTGAAGGCATGCGACTGGATTCTCGACACGATGGTCGCCAGCGGCCAGATCCCGTACATCATCGAGGATTGGAACCCCGATGGGAAGAATGAGGAGTGGGTGTGGGAACGGTGGCCCTACGACACCTCCGCCTACGCGGGCGAGGGATTCCTGTCGGCATGGACCTACGTCGACGACGCAGCGTTCCGTCGCGAACTCAGCGCGCGTGTGCGGCCTCACATGGAATGGGTGATGCGCACCCAGAACGCTGACGGAAGCTGGGCGCGGAAAGGGTCGGGCGACCAGTTGCGTAGCCACGGCGTGGTGAACATGCTCCTGTGGTACCACCATCACGTGCAGGCCGACCCGCGCGCGGTCGCCGCGGTCCGGCGCTGGTGCCTCCTGGTTCTCGATGACGAGGCAAGCGCCTATCTGAGGTTGCCAACCGTTGCGCCCGTGTCTGATGATATGAAGAAGGGCGACGGGCTGGTGACGGGCGACGGCATTGCCACCAGTCTTGCCGGCCGTGCCCTGGTCGACATTGTTCGTCCCGGCGTGGACTGCTACCGTTGGAAAGACCACTAGAGGGCGGATTCATTCGTACTCGTTGCAAGGAGGAAGCGTGAAAGGTCCATCAAAGGCGGCCAACGTATTGCTGCTGCTGTGTACGGCCATTGCGGCGTTTGCCCTGTTGGAGGTGGTGGCGCGGGCTGTTCTGACGAAGAGCGGGGACCGCGACCGCTTCTTGCGGTACGCGTCGGCGCGTCAGCTTCAGAACCATCCGCAGCATGCGGTCGAGCGGCTTCGGTTCGAAGCGCATCGATACTTGGGCTACATGCCGCGCCGCAATTTCGCGCGAGGCGAGTTGACGCACAACGCCCTCGGGTACCGTGACGACGAGATCGTGATTCCCAAGCCACCGGGCGAGTTTCGGATCGTGTGTCTCGGCGGTTCGACGACCTACACGTCCGGCATCCAGGATACGCAGCAGTGCTATCCGAATCTGCTGGAGAAGGAACTGCACGGGCGCGGGTACGCGCACGTGAATGTCATCAACGCGGGGTGTGACGGGTGGACGAGCCACGAGACGCTCATCAACTACGAACTGCGCGTGACCGAGCTTGAACCAGACGCGATTATCGTGATGCATGGCGTCAACGACATCAAAGCGCGTCTCGTGTGGCCGCCCGAAGCTTTCGCGCCGGACAATTCCGGGTTCCGGCCCGCGCCTGCCGAGGATGTATTCATGTCGGGCGTTCTGGAACACTCCACCCTGATCCGGGTCGTGATGATCAAGGCGGGATGGGCGAAGCCCCACTTCGACCGGCGCAACTCGACTCGCGTGACTGCCGCCGATGTGTTCTACGGCTACGAATACGAGCGGCAACGCGCGAGCGGAACCTATCCCAACGGCTTCTTCCGTGAAGTCGACATTGAGCGCATGCTCGCGGAGAACGACGACCGCTACTACATTCGGAACATGACGAATCTGGTTGCCATGGCCGAGGCTGCCGGGGTAGGCGTTGTGATTGCCACGATTCCATACGTGCAGGAAGATGTGATGGACGGTAGCGGGCGCCCCATCGTTCTGGACGACGCGTTCTTGTCGGCCCTGGAGACCTCGAACCGACATCTCAAGGAACTCACCGAACGAACCGGCGCGGTGTGGTTCGATCTGGCTCGCCAGTTTCCGAAAGAACCGGACCTGTTTGTGGACGGCGTCCACCTGAACGTCGAAGGCGCGCAACTGAAGTCGCGCGCCTTCGCGGATTTGCTGATTGGGAACGGTCTGATCGCGTCTACTCGATAACGGCTCCGGTGGCCATGACCGTCACGCGTGCGCGCGGCCTGGGGTCGTCGGCCGCTACGTCACACGCGAAGGCCAGTTCGTTCCCGCCCGGCGCCAGTGCAGGGACAGGGCCCTCAGGTTTCACTTCGGCAATCAACTCGCCCTTCGGGCCGTACACTTTGCAGTCGTTCAGGCCTCGGAACTCCAGATAGCTTCCGGTGGCGATGTTCACCGGGAACGTGATGCGTTGTCCACCCACCGTGACCGACGGATTGCGCAACGTGATGTCCACGACGGGCAGGGCCTTGACGGGAGCGACGTAGCACGTCACGTCCTTGTCCGCCGGGAGGTTGGCGTACCACAGCGAGAACGTTTCCACATGCCGGAAGCTGACGTCTTCACGCAACGTGCTGTACGGGTTGGCATAGGGCATGCCCAGGTCGTAGATGGTTTCGCCTTCCGCCTCAATCAACTCGAAGTACCGCCACCCGGTGAAGTCCACGGTCACCAATCCGTCGCCTTGGGCGTGGGTGATGTGGTGGGGGCTCGTCATCTGGAAGTTCAAGACTTCGCCCTGGCCGTCGCCATGTACCCATACGCCGAGGGCCTGCTGGCTTTCGAGATTGAGGATGGGTGCAAACGTGCGGCCGCGCTTGAGCCACGTTCCCTTCCGTTCTGCGTGAGGACTCCGGGCTGTGAACCGCGCGCTGGCGTCTCCCACCTTCACTTGGTCGGCTGACCGCGTCAGGCCGCCTTCGACACCGGTCTTGGCTTGCTTCGAGACGTAGGCTTCCGCGATGTCGGAGAAATCTTCAACGACAACCGCTTCGGGCGCATCGTAGGAGGCGGCGGAGCAGAGTGCCTCGATGCGGAGCTGCACCGGTTGTTCGCCAAACGGGTTGTCCGCGGTCCACGCGTCGCTCCACCCATCCAAACCGCACACTTTGTGCTTGTCGTAGTGCATTTCGCGGAACTGCCACGCATTGTCGCCCGTCTGTTCCAAGGTGAACTCGCGCCCCGGCGTTCGCAGTTGCGCCTTCACTGATTCGGGGAAATACCCCGCGTGGCGCAATTCCTCATACTGCCGGAAGATGGGCGCCAGCCGCTGGTATGCTGGGTTGCCGTCGATATTGCCGGGGTTCACACCCATGAGGCTAATGCCCATGCCCGCGCCGAGACCCTTGCCCATGAGGTATTCGATGTCGTCGGGGAAGGTCGGTTCGCCGCGGGGACCGGTCCACACCTTGGCGGCCCACCAGCCCAGGTTCATGGGCAGGAACATGCCCGCCCCGGACTGGTTCGCGGCCAGGTGAATGTCGATGAAATGCTTGTGGGATCGCCTGGGGTGGTCCCACGCGCCCATGCGCGCACGCACGTACCATAGATGGTGGTGAAACGTGCTCATCTCGAAGAGGGCCGGTTTCTCCAGACGATTGGCGATCTCGAATACGAACTTCGAGCCGTAATGCCAACTGTTCTCTCCGCCTGCCAGGATGTCCTCGCCGTCCAAGGCATCCAGATACATCATGTCGAATCCGCATTCGTTGAAGGTGCTGGCCGCGTTGGACGCCACCTCGGCCAACAGCGTCGTGTCGGCCCCTGGCGTGAACAGCCCGAAGCACTCCTTCAGATGATGGACCTTCGCGCCCTTGGCATGGGGTGCGGCCGTGGTGCCGTATGCGCCTCGCGTACATTCGGTGAACGCGAAGGGCGCTTCTTTGGCGATTGACGCGTAGGTGATCAACTCGTCATCAATCTGGACGGTCACACTGTTGCGCACGAAGAACCCTGTCGTGGTCGACATGGTCTCCGTCGATTCGTCAACCGGCACGGCCTTGGCTTCCGCATCCAGGTCGCCGGACAGCGTGAACGTGGCGTCCTTGCCCAACCGGGGGTCGGGCACGGGCGTGACGTAGGGCGTGTCCTTGGCAATGAAGAAGGCGTACGTGTGCAGGCCCGCCTGGATGCCCGCCGCGTGGAGTTTGTCGATGACGGCCTTCACGCTGGCACGGCCATTCGGGAACAGGTCGGGATGGGGCCGGCAGTCGCCGAAGCGCAAAGACCGTCCCGTATGGAAATCGACTTGGTTCAGGCCGAGCCGTTTCACAAATGCGACCCAGTCGTCGACCGTCTCTTCCGTACACTGTCCAAAATCGAAGAGGTAGGACCCCCGGTTGGTCGGCACGTCGAGGGCCCACGGTCCGCCGATGTTGGATCGGGGCAATTCGTCGGCGGCACTGACGACTTCCTTCATGACATCGCGCAACTGGGCTTGAGGGCACCCGATGAGGGCCACCTTGGCTCCCTCGAAGGTGAAGCGCCGATAGCACGTAGCGTGCAGCCGTCTCATGGGACCGGGAATTTCGGACACATTGGTCTGAAGATTCAGTGCCAGCGCGCACGCGGCGAAGGGGTCGTTCAGGGTGCCCGTGAGCGTCAGCTCAACATTGGCGAACGTCAACTGCTCGACATCTTCGCCCGCCACGGACTTCACCTCCAAGAGAATGTGACGATCCCCGACGGTGACGCCCACTGTCGCTTGCGCGCCCGACTCGCCGAAGTCCAGCGTCAGCTTTCCATCCTGGTATGCAGCGGCAGAGGCGGGGACGACTGCGTCTCCGATCTTGACGGAGGCGATTGGTGTGTCCGCGTCGCCCTTGCAGTAGTCCGTTCCCGTAGCCTTGTCGACGAAATGGAGATTCCGCCCGTCGCCGCCGAACTCGTAACGGAAGCAGGCGTTCTCGATGACGAACACTCCGTCCGCATTCGCGGGGTCTTGGGCAGCTGGCTGCTGTGCGCCCACGCTGTGGACAGAGACCAAGGAGATTAAGATACAGAGTGCGGCGACACGTGAGGTACAGGCGTACGTCATGATGGACCTCCTGCTCGTTGAGACCGGTACCGATTGACGTCTTTCGCGCCCGGGGCTGTGAGGACTGCACTATTGATGGCCCCCCTGGCATTTGGATATGATTGTCGACAGACGTGGGGCTTATCAAGCCGCATGAGCCGGGCTGATGGGCTGGCAATGGACTTGGCGTGCTTAAGGGGAAGGACGTGTCTATTTGTGCCGGGGGAAGTAGTACGGCGTTCCGGGTCACGCTTTCGGAAGAAATGCTGTCCAGTGCGGAGCGCGCGGTGTTCGGCGGTTGGCTGACCAAGCACGGGCTGGACGATGCCGTGTGGGAGGTATTCGCTGCCGCCCTCCAGGCGTCGTCTCCCTGGACGCAACCGACGGTTGTGCGGGCGTTCGACGGGGATCGCCTTGTTGGAGCGGCCTTTGTCGTGCGGTGCCGGCACTGGGCCGGGGCATTGTTCAGTCATCCCATCCTGTACAAGCCTGTCGATTTCGTGGGACTCACCTCGTTCATCTGGATACGGGTGGGATTCTGTGCTGAAACGCTGGCTAACCCGGGATTCGTGGCCGATGGCTGCGATGAGGATGGCATCATCCGTGCTATGATCGATCACCTCTGCCGGAACGCCTACGGCGTGATGGTGCCGGATTGGGCGGAGAACCACCACTTGCACGAAGATGGCTGGACCTTTCCCTACGTACACGACGGGGTCGTCGATCTGGCCGGCATGGCCGAGGCGCAGGACTACGTTCGGCAGCACAACAACATCAAGCGCAAGATCAAGCATTTCCAGAACAAGGGCGGAGAGATCGACGTCATCCATGGGGCACTCGACGAGGAGACGCTTGAAACAGTGCGCCACTGCGTACGTGAGACGGTGAAGTGCAGCATCATCCGATCACCCTTCCAGGATATCTTCCTCGACGCGCTGGCCAGGACCTGTATGTGCGCTTCGGACCGCATGGTCCACTTCGTGGCCCGTATGAACGGCGAGGTGCTCGGCTACCACTCCTTCGTTCGTAGTGGGCGCGGCCTGCGGATGATCCACGGGGCCTTCGACCGGCAACGCCCTACAACCCACCATTCCTACGAGAACCTCATCATCGCCACGGTCGACTACGGCATCCGCCACGGCTTGGACAAGATCCACTTCGGACCGGTCCTGAACGAGACCAAACGGCGGATGATGAACGCATGCGGCGAGACGTCGTTCTACTTCCATTCGCGAACCCCCATCATCCGGCTGTTCTTCCCCAGGTTGTTCCCGTTCACGAATATGCAGTGCAAAGAGCTGCTTGCGTTCGGCAGACAGGGATAGGCGGGCACGCCACCGCCCGGAGACGGTGACGTGCCCTGGGAAGGTGACTGCGCCTGGAGCCGCCGACTCCATGGCGCAGCCGACAGGGGCTGTTTCGGTCGGTGAGCCGCGGATCCCGGGACCGTCACATCACATCGAGCCCGCGGCGTCACCTACTCAATAGGTGGCCGGGCCGAGGAGAATGGTTACAGGAATCTGAGGGAGGGGGGCGTGATACACCTACGATGGGACCGAGAGGGTGCCCCTGTGGACTCCCGCCGAAGGGGCTAGTGGTATGCGTCACCCAGATGGACCATTACCATTTTGGTATGCGTAGGCGAGAAAGCGCAGCAAAAGGGGGACTGATGCAAGCGAGCGAGTCCCCGAGCGAGACGTGTCTGTCCCTTTTCTTGCGAAGCGCGCCTTGGATAACAGCCATCACCTCCGAAGCACACCACTAGGAGAAGATGTCCAGGGCTATCTCGTCCCGGGTCATGCAGAAGTGTGCGGCAACTGCGGACAATATCGCCGACAGGGTACCTATCCGGATCGGGTCGTGTTCGGAATGGTGACGTGGTGCTCGCCTTGCTTCGTCGTTGTGAGGCGGATGTGACTTCCTGTTTGGCGGGTCACCTCGTACCCGAGTCTCTGAAGTCTTTGTGCGAGGTCTCTTCCAGAGATATCGCGCGGTAGTCTCAAACCGCTATGACCTCTTCTCGCACGAAATGGAGACGCACCATACTGGGGGCCTTGCCTTCATCGAAGTGGCACCGGACGGCATCACGCACGCTGTCATGGAGTTTGTCGAGACTATCGGCTTCCGTGAAGATGGCCTCGCCAAGGGCCTGGGCCGTGTAGCCCCCCTCGGGTGCTTCTTCGACCAGAAAGATGAGTTCAGCCATGGTTCTGCCTCCTTCCTTTATTGTCGCCGATTTTCCCCTTCGGCGCAAGCATCCGCGGTCCGTTCCGCGGAAGTGACTCCTACCGCGTGCCAAGGATGCCGTTCAGCAGACGGCGCGCCCGGACACCCAGCGGCGAATCCAGAATGGCGAGCCCGTCCAGGGCACCGGTGACTTTCGCCTTGAACAGGGACAGGCTGTCGGTCGCGTCGATCCAGATGCGTCGGAGGGTCCAAGGGTCTGCGCCGGGCAGGCTCACGCCATACCGGTTGGATACGGCGCACGTGAACCCGCAGTCGCGGACGAGCCGGATGGACGTGGCGTCGTAGTCGGCTGCGGTCCCGAAGGGGTAGGCAAAGGAAGTGGGGGGGGCTCCGAGCGCATCGGCGATGGCGTCGTAGGACCCTGCGATCTCCGCGCGCTGTCCCGTTCCGTCGAGGTGCGACAAGCGGACGTGGTTCACTGTATGGGCGCCGATGTCTACGCCCATACCCGCCAGTTCGCGTACTTCGTCCCACGTCATGATGCCGCTGGTGGTGGGGTCGTGGTCGTGGGCGAGCAAGCCGCCCGCGCGGCCCGTCACCATGAATACGGTGGCGGGCAGGCCCAAGCGGGCAAGCACCGGGGCCGCGTTGGTCAGGTTGTCGCGGTACCCGTCGTCAAAGGTGATGGCTACGCCGGGGCACCCTTCGGCCGCATCTGCAAGCGAGACCACATCGCGGTTGGCGGCCAGCCATTCCATTTGCGCCGCGAAGGCTTCGGGCGTGACGTTCATTTCGTGATCGCGGTTTCCCACGCTGTGGTAGGTGAGAATGCGGGAGTCGTCCCTGCGCCGAAACCGGGCGGCCACGCCGCCGGGCAGGCCAACGGCGTGTTTGATGGCCTTCTTGACGGCCGATTTCGCAGTTTGTCCAGACGGCACGCCGTGCCTCACGTAGCGTTCTGCGCCGGGGGCGCTGCCGATTCGATGGGCTTCGCGGTTGCAAGGCCCCACAGGTATCCACAGGCATAGGAGCAATAGGCCCCGAACCGCATGAATTGACCCATGACGAGGGCCTTCGTCAGCCGGAAGGGAAATCGAGCAACGCGGTAGCCCAGCGTCGTGCGTGGCTGAAAATCCGACGAATCGAGGGCCTCATGGGTTTCGTACACGCTCTCCGGTTGGTACTTCCGGGCGTAGGCCGACCCGAACCCGTTGCGAAAGAAGATCCGGAGTAGACGCCGCCACCCGTCCGGCAAGGGGTGGTAGATGCGGCAGTCGGGCACGAGTACGACCCGGTATCCCGCGTCGCGCAGCCGGACTCGGAGATCGGGATCGAGGCCGCGGAGAATGTCTTCCCGTTCGCGGCCAATCTCGTTGAACACTTCTGTGCGAAACGCGCAACAGCCGTGGCAGGCAAGGTCGCTGTCGGTCACGTGATCGACCACGGGCGTGTTGAACCGAGGGAACTGGGTGGCAGCACGCCGTTGGAACGCGCTGGCCTCGGGGGGCACCACAATGCTGGCCCCCGCCATACCGATGCTGGAATCTGCGTCCAGGGCATCGACCAGACGTTGGAACACGCCCTGGTCCGCGAGTCGGCTGTCGTCGTCCAAGACGAGCAAGATCTCACCCCGAGCCTGGTCCGCGCCCTGGTTGATGGCGCGGCCCTGTGGCGACACGCCTTTGATGACGATCACCTCCACGTCCCGATACGACTGGCCGTGGACGCTTTCGAGCAAGCGGGGCACGCAGCCGTCGCGGTGGCCGTCAAAGGACGGGATGATAACGGATACCCTGGGGTTGGTCTTGCTAGTCTCCATGGGAAGAGTATACCGCAAAACACCTTAGCGAGTTCCATTCTGCACATAGACCGTGTATGATAGGGGGCACTAACGGAGGAGGGAATCGAATGCGCAAGACCATCCACGTGGACTCGTTGCCTCTGAAGGCGGCCCTTGAACCCTACGGCGTCTTCAGCACGATCTGGGCTTGGTTCCAGTACTTCCTGGAGCTGATCTGGCGGCAGTTCTTCTTCATCTTCGATAATCTGTCCTTCTTCACGGGCGTTGCCGGGAAATAGACAGCCAGACGAACGCACTCCCTGCCGGAGCGACAGCGACACACGCCGCCTCCGCGCACGCCTTCACCGGAGGGATCTGTCTGCGTCACGCGTAATGCGTGGCGTGACGGGCATTTGACTCCAATGGGCGGATCTTGCTACCATACCCTGTCTGTCCAAACGGCAGGCAAAAATTCTCTCAAAGGAGGTCGCGAAACACAATCATGATGGAAGAAACCAAGAACCCAACTGAGGCCACAGAGATGGCCCCAAAACCTGCGGCAGCCGAAGAAGCCGCAAACAGTGCCCCCGAGGAAGACGACATCACGATGGAAGACGTGATGGACATGGAATCGTTGTATGACGAGACCATGCAGAACTTCAAAGAAGGGGAAGTGGTGCGCGGGACCGTGGTCGAACTGACTGGCGACTATGTGCTGGTTGACATCGGCTACAAGAGCGAAGGCGCAATCCCGGTGACGGAATTCTCCGACCCCAGCCAAGTGCAGCCGGGCGAAGAATTCGACGTGTTCATCGAGGAGCCGGAAGACGACGACGGCATGCCGGTGCTCTCCAAGATCAAGGCCGACAAGATCAAGAACTGGACCCACATCCAGCGCATCTACGAAGAAGATGGAACCATCGAAGGCCGGATCGTGCGGCGTGTCAAGGGTGGTCTGAAGGTCGACATCGGTATCGACGCCTTCATGCCGGCCAGCCAGTTGACCTGGCGTCCCACGAGCAACCTGGACCAGTACCTCGGTCAGTCGATGGAACTGAAGATAATCAAACTCACCAAACGGCGCCGCAACGTCGTGGTGAGCCGTCGCAAACTTCTCGAAGAGCAGCGCGCGGACGAGAAGGCCAAGCTGCTGGCCACCATCGAAATTGGCCAAATCATCCCTGGCGAAGTCAAGAACATCACCGACTTCGGCGCGTTTGTGGATGTCGGCGGAATCGACGGTCTGTTGCACGTGACCGACATGTCCTGGGGCCGGGTGAAGCACCCGTCGCAGGTGGTGTCCGTCGGCGACCGCATCGAAGTGATGGTGCTCAATTTCGATCCCAAGACCGAGCGCATCAGCCTCGGCCTCAAGCAGAAGAGCGACAATCCGTGGAAGAGTTCGTCCACGCGCTATCCGGTTGGTTCGGTGGTGCAGGGGCGTGTTGTCAGCATGACCGACTACGGCGCGTTCGTACAGCTCGAGGACGGCATCGAAGGTATGGTGCATGTGAGCGAGATGAGCTGGACGCGACGCGTGAAGCACCCCAACGAGATGGTCGGTCTCGACGAAGGTGTGGACGTGATGGTGCTGAGTGTGGATCCCGACGCGGAGAAGATCGCGCTTGGCCTCAAGCAGACGCGGCCCAACCCGTGGCGCGAGATCGAACAGCAGTACCCGGTCGGTTCCGTGGTCAAGGGCATCGTGCGCAACCTCACCGATTACGGCGCCTTCGTCGAAATCGCCGAGGGCATCGACGCACTGCTCCATGTGAGCGACATGTCGTGGACCAAGAAGGTCAACAATCCTTCCGAGGTCCTGGAGAAGAACCAGGAAATCGATGTGAAGGTGTTGAGCATCGACCCCGACAACGAGAAGATCAGCGTCGGGTTGAAGCAGCTTGACAAGGATCCGTGGCAGGAAGTCGTGGACGCCAATCCCATCGGCACGCATCTCGAAGTTGAGATCGCGAAGCTGGTGAGTTTCGGCGCCTTTGCCCGTCTCGAGAACGGGATCGAAGGCCTGATCCACGTGAGCGAGCTGTCGTCCAACCGCGTCCAGAAGCCCGAGGAAGTCCTCTCCGTGGGCGACAAGGTGATGACCAAGGTCATCAGCATCGACCAGGTTGAGCGCAAGATCGGGTTGAGCGTGCGCGAACATCAGCGTGACCTCGATTCCACCGCCCAGGCTGAGTACGGCCAGAGCGGTGACAGCAAGGAAAGCGTCAGCGTCGGCGATGTCGTCGGCGATGCGGTGCCCAAGTCCATGTTCCGTGCTGGACAGAGCATCAGCGAAGCGGCGAACCAGCTCATGGCCGACATGCGCGCCGCCGAAGCTTCCGAAGCTGCGAAGAAGGCCCAAGAGGCCGCAGCGGCGGCGGCACCTGCTGAGGAAGCACCCGCGGAAGCGGCGGCTGAAGAAGCGCCTGCGGAAGCGGCAGCCGAAGAAGCGCCTGCGGAAGCGGCAGCCGAAGAAGCGCCTGCGGAAGCGGCAGCCGAGGAAGCGCCTGCGGAAGCGGCAGCCGAAGAAGCGCCTGCGGAAGCGGTAGCCGAAGAAGCGCCTGCGGAAGCGGTAGCCGAAGAAGCGCCTGCCGAAGCGGTAGCCGAAGAAGCGCCTGCCGAAGCGGTAGCCGAAGAAGCGCCTGCCGAAGCGGTAGCCGAAGAAGCGCCTGCCGAAGCGGTAGCCGAAGAAGCGCCTG
>JAAEQP010001595.1 GCA_024231375.1 bacterium
CCTGGAAATCGCGCGCTCGCCTGCTAGCGTGGAAGTGCCGAGTGTGAAGTTCGTGGCTCCGCCAGTGGCCGTTCCCAGCACGTCGCCAGTCCACTGGGAAAAGGTCGTAGTCTGCTCGGCGTGCCCATCGCGCACCCATCCGAATGTGATGTCATTCGATGTCTTTGGAGATGTGCGCACACCGCCGAAGTAGATCGTACTTCTGCGCGGGGCCTGCACATACGAAAGGAACGGCGTCCTCGCCAAGAAGTCGAAATCCGGCGCCGCATGCCACGAATCCCACCGTTGTACTCGACCGGTACTGGTCCCAGAAAACATGCAGGGCTTCGAGCTACCGGCTGGGTGGTAGACCGTTGCCAGGCACTCACAGCGAGTATTGGCGACGGGCAAGTACGACCAGCGCGGGGGATCGAATCGATAGTCCATCGAGATGACAGCACTGTTCGTGGTACTAGAGTCAAGGGGGAGCGCAATCCTCACGACCCCGCCTGGCTCATGCGTCACCGCCTGCGCCCGTCCAAGATAATTGACACTAACGTGCGGGCGCAGCCACCCATTCAACGGGCGCGACAGCGCCGTCTCCATGAAGTCGCCGTACTTCTCTGTGGTGTTGAGAGAGTGAACGCTCCCGTCCGACCACATGAAGCCGAGGTCGTTCCCGAAACGGAAGATTGTGCGCTGGCCTACCGCGCCGAGGCCCTCCGGAACGAAGTCATTCCGCGCGAACG
>JAAEQP010001596.1 GCA_024231375.1 bacterium
AACTTCCCAGACCGTAGGCTGGATTTGGAGTAGGCCTACCTCTCTCCTCTTGAGAAAACGCCGAACTACGGTACTATTCGAGCCCACAGGGGAGGAATTCCAATATGTTGCTAAATGCCGTCTTTAGGCGCGATCGACTTGATCCGCTCACCGGTTCACATCGCTGGTGTGAACGCCCATATGCCCGGCGTGCAAGTGTCTTTGCCTTGCTCGCGCTCGTCGCTCTTTTTGTAGCCGGTTGTACGAGCGGGTGCCCATTGCTGCACCCCTCGAAGGCTGACGCCGGAACACCCACGCCACAGCCGAGCGCTGACGCCGGAACGGCTACCACGCCACCCAGCACGGGCACACCTGCGGGATTTCCGGCGACCGCGTCCCCTTATAGCGGGCCGACCAGCGGGGTGACGATGCCGACCGTGCGGGACCCAGCGTGGCGACGCGAGGGGACTAAGAATTTGGACAGGCTCAACCTGGCCCGCGTACCGACTCGAGGGGCAGCGAGCACAGTCATCGCCGTGTTGGACACAGGCGTGGACGATACCGCCCCGCAGCTGGCCGGAGCTATCGTCGCGGGCTGGGACATGGTTTTGGACCGCGCCGACATGCTCGACGAACATGGCCACGGCACCATGCTCGCCCACGCCGCGGCCGGGAGACCCCGCGGAACGAACACCGTCGCCAGTCCTTGTCAGGCCTGCAGTATCATGCCGATTCGCGTCTCCACGGGAAGCGACACCGGCGACTTCACGGCTCTCGACGACCGCTTGGCACGGGGTCTTCGGTGGGCTCGTGATCACGGCGCCGCGATCGCGGTCATTGGGCTCGCGGCAGATGAGCATCCCGCACTCACATCCACCGCGGTCGAAGAAGTCGTTCGCGACGGGCTCGTGGTCATCGCGCCGGCGGGAAATCAAGGCGCGGCGATCGCCGGTTTTCCCGCTCGACTCGAGGGTGTGATCTCGGTTGGAGCGAGCCGGGGTTCCGAGGACGTGGCGCTGCCCCAAGCGAACGGTCCTTTTGGAGTCGACGTCTGGGCGCCGGCCGACACCGATTTCCTGCCCGTAGCCGGTGGAGCGACGCGACGCGGCGGTGGATCGTCTATCGCCGCAGCATACACAGCAGGCGTCGCCGGACTCTTGCGCACATTACATCCAACGCTCTCTCCCGCTGCCGTCCGTTCGTTGCTCATGTCCACAGCTGCGCCTCTTGAGCCCGCTGGTTCGAAACAACGCGTCCCCGGCGGACGGATCGACGCGGCCGCCGCGATCTCCAAGATCTATCCGGCTCCCTCCACGGATCGCATCGCAGATCTAGCAGTCCCTTTCGCCGAGCTCCTTCCGAGGAAGCCCAAGCCCGGGCAGACCGGTCGCGTTCGAATCCGCGTGCAGAACATGGGCACCCTTTCCATTGATATCGACGACGCCGTGCTGCGCCTCTGGCGAGGCACGCGGGCTGAGTGGTTCAACCCCGGCACCGGTGTTCTCCCCCCAGGCGAATCGAAATGGTTCGAGCTCCCATACCTGGCATCCTCCACGCCGGGCGCCGACCCGCTCATAGTGGAGGTCACAGAGAAACCGGGTCACATCATCGGCGGTCCCGGCATCGCCACGGTCCTCGGCAACGATGCCCGTCGTGTTCTCTCTTATGAGATCGCGGAACCAACATGGCAGGAGCTTGTGGCCGTAGTCCCGGCAATGGCGCTCTCCGAACGTTCATCCGACGTAGAGATCGCAACCACGGACACGAAGAACATCGCGCTCATGGATCTCCGAGAAGAACTCACTCGTCCCCCCGATCCCGATCGCACTACCATCCGGGTGACGTATGCGAACACCGGAAATACGGATCTCATCGCCGGTGTCGATGCCTCTGTGGCGGGTTCTGTCGTCGCTCGGATGGCGGCAGAGGCGTGGCCGCCGGGCTCTCAACGCTCGTTTCGAATCACCTTGGAGCGCGCCCAGCTGCCGGCGACCCAAAATTGGATCGTCGCACTGCGCCCGACTATCACAGACGACGACCCCAATGACGACTCCTTCGACGTCAAGCTACCTTCGCGCTACACGCCGGGATTCCGCCTGGCATACGGGGACTTCTCCGGGAACGATCTCATCTTCGACGCCCCGTTCCGGGTCAACTCCAACAGACGCGTCATCCCATTCCTCTCTTTTGTACCTGAATGGGGCGACTCCAGGGACGTGGTGATGAGCTACTCGGTGTACGCAAACGACGGTCATATCAACCTCGTTTCCGGATTCGATCCCGACGTGATTCAGAACCACTGGCAGACCAACGGCAGCCTGGTCTTCATGAGCACGCGCCAGCGCAACCGCCGAGGGGAACGTATCGTCGGTCTCCCGAATAACAGCGGTCGAACCCGTCGCTCCAGCTGGAGCCCCGAGGTCGTTGATGAGGACGGTCGGGTCCACACGAACCGATACTTCGGCACGGCAAGTGTCACTCGGAGACACGGCGCGTTTCACAGGGTGCTGCGCGTCCCTTGGGATGCAGCCACGCACGATTTCCCGAACCGGCGCAGGCAACCGACCGCGATGTTTTTCCTCACTCAGTATACCGTGCTGAAACACGGGTTCTTCGGCGGGTCCACAGAGCACTACTGGGCGGTCCTACGCGTTATTCTCGATACTCTCCCCGAGGCGACAGGCGCCTTTCAAGGGCGATACTATGACGCTCATTTTCACACCATCGCCGAGGGGTCCGAAGGTATCCTCACCGGCGGCATCGCGCCGG
>JAAEQP010001597.1 GCA_024231375.1 bacterium
GGAGGGTCCGGCCGTCATGTTCACGGGCCGGGGGTTGACGCTGACCAACACCGTTCTCTGGGACGGCGTCCACGAAGGGTTGAACGGGTTCATCAAGGTGCCGGACGGCCTCATCCCCGGCAACGCGGAGACCGTGAGTACGGTGACCCACTCGCTGGTGCCGGGTGGATGCCCCGGAACCGGCAACGTGACCGGTTCCCCGGCCTTCGTAGCGCCCGTCGCAGGCGACTACCGCCTCATGCCCGGGTCCGCGTGCGTGGACGCAGGTACCGCCGTCGGCGCACCGGATATCGACATCAACAACGTCCCACGCCCACGCGGCGCGGGCATCGACATCGGCGCACACGAAAAGCCGTAGGGCAGCCGGACGCAAGGGGGTCCAAGGGGACGACAGACCGGGAACCGCCTCGACGGCTAGCCCGAATATCTCACAACGACGTGGCGCCTGCGTCCTCGAAGTGGAACAGGTCTTCAATGGTCACGCCGAAGGCGCGGGCCAGTTGAAAGGCCAGGGGTAAGGAGGGCGCGTACTTGCCGCCTTCGATGGCGTTGATGGTCTGACGGGATACGCCCACCACTTCGGCCAGGGCCTGTTGGGTCATCTCGCCGTGTTCGAACCGGAACCGGCGTAGGGAATTGGTCAGTCCTTCATGGGGCATGATTCGGTTACCTCCCGTATTGCCACAGGATGGCCGCCGACTCTAGCAGTTTGAACAACAACATCCCGACAATGACCGACAACGGCAGCACGTTGACGGGCACCACGCCGTCCGAACCCATGGCGGCCCACGTCCCCATGCTGGCCAGCACGAACACCACCCAGAAAATCCCGAATCCGAAGCCGGTGGCCTTGGCCATTATTGATCTGTCCCGTTCGTCGAGCGCGACCGCGCGCGTGTTCTTGGGTTTCCGCAGAAACAGACCGCCAAGCCCGAGAAGCCCCAGCAAGCCGAGCGCGCCGAGACCGGCCTGGGCCTTATCCCAACTCCCGAACACCCCAATCGCTATCACGGCGCAAGCGGTGAGACCCGCCGTCACCCCGATGACGACGAGGTTGAACCATGCGTACTTCTGAAGCGGTGCCATTGTTACGCCTCCTCTCCGGTTTGTGGCCGTCGGCTCTCGCGCCGGCCTTAGTCAAGCGTCCTTTACATATAGTACATGCAGATTTCCATTCTGTCAAGGACCCTTGACATCTATTCTTTCAGCAGCACCGCAGGAGGGAGACACATTTGAAGCCCGGGTACACGTAGTCGCGCCGGGGACGGCGCTTTGTACATGTCCCCGGTTTCGGCGCGGACCTTCTGAATGGGTGGTGCGGCGGGTCAGGGGGTGAGAGACGCCTCACCGTCGCTGGCGGTGGGCTTCGTAGAGGGTCACGGACGCGGCGCAGGCGAGGTTCAACGACGAGGCGACGCCGCCCATCTCGATGTTGACGAGGAGATCGCACTGGTCTTTCAACGCCCGGCTGAGGCCGAGGGTCTCGTTGCCGAAGCAAAGCAGCGCGGGACCGTCCAGCGGCGCTTCATGAAGAGGTTTCGGCGCTTTGGCGCTGGTGCCGATGATCATCAGACCGGGGGCACGCTCTTTGAGCGACTGGAACCAGATCTCCAACGATGGCAGGTCGGAGGGCCCTTCGGCCAAAGGCATGGAGAAGAAGGCGCCCGCGCTCGCACGGACGGCTACGGGGTCGAAGAGGTCCGCCGAATGGCCGACAGTGACTACGCCGTCCACGCCGAATGCGTCGCTGGATCGAATGATGCTGCCCAGGTTGCCGGGGTTGCCCGTGCGGTCGAGCAGGACCAGCAGCGGATTGTCCGTGACCGGGACGCGGTCCAGGTTCAGTTCGGAAATCTTCACCAGGGCGATGAGTTCGGACGTGTCTTCCTTGTCACTCAACCGCCCCATCAACTCGGGCGTGAGTTCGAGGTGGTACTCGGCCGTCACTTCGGCCAGCACATCCTCGGCCCATCCCGACAGGCGCTTGTCCGCCGAAAACAGCAACGCCGCCACGTCCCACCCGCCGAGGCGGAGTTGGTTGATGGACCGCACGTCCTCCACGAAGAACATGCCGTGGGCGCGCCGCTTCTTGCGGTTTCGCTTCACCACCTCGGCCCGCTGAAACCACTGATTCTCGGTGGTGACTCTGAGCGTTGTTGTCATTGGTCTACCTCGTTTGCGCCCATGCGCGCGTTCATCAATATGCCGATTGCGGCCGCTTGGGGCAAGTCACAGCGCGGCGACAGGGCTTCGAGATCCCTAACCCTCTTGTGACAGGCATGTTAGCCCGACCATAAACCGAGAACATCTCTATTGCCTTGCCTCCGAATCTGGACACATTTCGCACCTTTTTGGAACTTCTCAAGGTTTGGGGGTATAATCTTCCAAAAGCCGCACCCCAAGGAGGGCGCTATGTCACGCTCTATCCGCATTCCATTCTTTCTCGGTATGATACTGCTGACCATCGTGTCCATGTACACGACCCATGAGAGTCTGAAGGACTCCATACTCCCCACGCCCATCGTCGATGTGCCGATGCCCGCGGGAGAGATCTGGCCGTGCTCCGTGTTCGCCATGTTTCTGTCCGTCGCCATTGGGTTGATGCTGTTTTCGCTGAAACTGGCCATCATCGACGAACAGCGGCGGCTGAGTTTTGTCGGCGTGATCGGTCTGACGATCCTCGCGTTCATCTCCATTTCCTTCAACATGGACATCCTATACCGGGCCGCGGACAAGGATTTCTTCATGCGGTACTCGGCCGCCCAGGTGAAGGACACCTACGCGGACTATCTGCTCCAGACACAGGCTCAACTCAACGAGCGCCGCACCCTGCTCAGAGTCGAGGTGGCAAAGCAGGAAGGCGAGTTGGAGGCCGAGATTGAAGGCCTTCGCGAAAGGCCCGAAGGCTACGGTCCTGAAGCAAAGAGAGAAGATTACAAGCTACGGAAGCTTCAGAAGGTGACGGAAGTCGAGTTGGATGCCTTGACTGAAGCCATTGAGAGCAAACACAAGGCCGACGAACTGCTTGCACGCAGCGACCCCAAGGACCTGGATGAGATTGCGGCGCTGCAGGATCAGTTGCGCGTGGTTGCCAAGGACATTGGCGCCGCTACCGGCGTGCCGCTGCCGCCCGTAGTGCGGTTGGAGCGGCCGTTGTTTGCCGTGTTCAACAACCTGCTCGACTTCAAAGCCGTTGGATTCAAGGAACTCCTGTTCCTGTTCCTGGCCTTCTTCATCGATCTCGGCGACATCGTCGGGTACACCATGGTGCCCAAGGGACACAAGCAGCTTCGGCCCAGGCCTGAGTTGCTTCCCGCGCCCGATCCCGAACCCGACTTCGTGCGGGCCGAGATCATCGAGCAGCCCCGGGACGACTTCGACCTCGAAGAGGACGAGTCCGCCGACCGGTTCTTCACGACGCGGGGCGGAGGCGGTGAAACCGGGGATGAAGAGGGGGCGCGAGCGGCCGAAGGCCAAGGCCGCAGGCCCTTCCGATTCCGGCGGCGTTAGGCAGGCTGCGAGGGAATCGGGGACAGAGGGGCTTCTGGAAAGGACCCCGGAAGCGGCAGACGGACGAGACAGCTCTCCCCGTGACGCGTAGCCCGTGACACATCTTCAGCGAATCTTCGCACGCCGACGAATCGCTAGGGAGTCGGCCCGAGGAGAAACTCCCTTGCCGGGCGCCAGTTTGAGGCCCCGTTGTGCCCCCCGTTCTCAACAACGAGGTACTGGCTTTGGTCCTTGAGGCTGTGGCGGGCGGCGCACTCTCTGATTTCGTTGTATAGCGATAGGTTGACGGGATGGCGCTGTTTGTCGCGTGAACCAACAACGATTGCGACGGGAAGGCGCGCCAATGCGGTGAAGTCCAAGGCCTTCAGGTCGGGGTGCGTTTCGGGACAGAGCTTCGTACCATTGGGGAAGGGGACATCCGGATCATTGCGCACAGGCGTTCCCGCGCCGCAGATGGCAGCGCGAGCCACCAGGTCCGGGTGAGCCAAAGCAAATCTGCTGACGAAGCCGCCGCCTTGGGAATGCCCGAACAGGAGGATTCTGTCGTCGACATCGAGCGAGCGCTGGACTTCCTCAATGATCTCGATGAGGCGGAGATCCGGTCGCGGGCCGCCATGGGATGCCTCCAGTGAGCCAAAGACGTAGAAATTCGCCCGATCAAAGAATGGCGCCAGTGCGACCGCGTGGTGCGCCTCGGCGTCCTTGCGCACTGTGTCCATGTATCGCGTTGCGTTACCGTCGCTCCCGTGGACTGAGACGAGGAGGCGGTGCTTGAGTCCGGCTACGTAGGCGCGAGGCACGTAGACGGCGTATCGGGTGCCGTTGAGGTAGCCGAAGGCGACCTGTCCCGGGGTGTACTTCGGGCGACGAGTGCATCGATACCCCGGATTCTCCACCAAGAACTGAAGGAGACGCCGCATGTTCGGGTCGGTCTCAGTCTTGGATAGCTCCACGATGGCTTGACTGGCCGTTGAGGAGTTGAACCTGTTCAACGCTTCCGCCGCCCTCAGCCGTGTATTGAGGCGTTGGCTGCTTCTCATTGCAGCCACAAGGGCAGGCTCGGCTTCCGGGAGGCCGATGAGGCCCAGAGCATAGGCGGCTGCCTCCGAGGGCGACGGATGCTCGTCGCGCTCCATCACGGTGATGAGGGGCTGGACGGAGGAACTGGCCCGAAAGAGAATCAGCTGATGCACGATGAACGTTCGCGTGCGGAAGTAGCGGTGCGCGAGGAGTTGCTCATTGAGGAAGGGCACGTCCTCTTCGCGGAGAAGGGCGCGGATTCTGGCACGGTAATCGTCAACGTGCTTGCTGAACTGGCTGCGTGTCTTCATGCCCTCCAGCATTCCACGGATCTTGTCCTGGTGGTTGCTGTCGGGCTCGGCGTTCGGCGCGCTCTGGGAACAGGTGACGGCTACGAGAACGGCGAACAGGATGCAGCAGGCACGTTTGAGCATGGTGGCGGACTCCACTTGGTACAGCCCCCGATTCCCTAGGCGTCCTCGACAGCAGGTTCGTCGAGGACGGCGCGGACTTTCTGCACGAGATCGGCCACTTTGAAGGGCTTCTGAATGAAGTTCATTCCGTCCGCAAGCACACCGTGTTGGCCGATGACGTCGTTGGTGTATCCCGACATGTAGAGCACCTGAAGCGTACGTTCCTTGGTCAGGCGGTCGTAGAGCTCTCTTCCATTCATACCGGGCATAATGACGTCCGTCAGCAGCAAATGAATGGGTCCCTCGTGGCTACCGGCCACGGAGAGTGCTTCCTCCCCGGTCGAACACGCCAGGACTTCGTAGCCGTACTGGGAGAGCGCCCGCCGGACCAGCTTCAGCACGACGCCTTCGTCTTCGGCAAGGAGAATCGTCTCGCGGCCGCTCGGGTCTTCCTGGACCAGTGCGGGCTGTTCCGGCGCCAGAGCCTGCGCGTCCACGGCAGGCAACCAGATGGTGAATGTGGTCCCGACGCCGACTTGACTGGTCACGGCAATGTCACCGCGATGCTGCTGCACGATTCCGTACACTACCGACAAGCCGAGACCGGTGCCTTCCCCAGGCGCCTTGGTCGAGTAGAAGGGCTCGAAGACGCGGTCCAACTTGGCATCGTCAATGCCATGCCCCTGGTCCGATACCGAGAACTGGACGCACCGTCCGGGGAGGATATTGGTCCGCGTGCGCGCAAACTCCTCGTCAGCCAGTACATTGGCGGTGGCGATGGTGAGCCGCCCGCCGTCAGGCATGGCATCGGCAGCGTTCACAACCAGATTCATGATGATCTGCTGCAACCTGGAGGGGTCAGCGCTGATGAGCCATATGTCGGGGTCCAGATTCAAGGCGATCTGGATATCCTCGCGCACCAGACGGCGTAGCATTGACTCGAACGAGCTCACGGCCTCGGTGACGCTCAGGATCCGCGGCTGAAGGAGTTCCTTGCGGCTGAAGGCAAGCAACTGTTGCGTCAGGTCGCGAGCCCGCCCCGCGGCGTCCTGGATCTGGGCAACGTCTTCCCGCAACCTGGCATCGTCCGGACGTTCATCCACGATCATCGACGCGTACCCGATGACGGGCGCCAGGAGGTTGTTAAGATCGTGAGCAATGCCACCGGCAAGCTTGCCGATGGAGTCCATCTTGTGGACCTGGAGCAACTCCTGTTCCAGGCGCTTCCGGTCCGTGAGATCGAGGTGCGACCCGGACAGACGGGTCGCCTCACCGCGCTCGTTGCGGGCCGTGATGTTGCCGCGATCCAGGACCCATTTCCAGCCCCCGTCGCCCGTCTTCATACGGTACTCGCACTCGTACTTGGGGATCCGTCCCTCAAGCAGGGCGGCCACAGCGGCCTCCGTGAAAGGTCGATCCTCAGGATGAACCAAACTGGCCCATCCCCTGAAGGTGCCGTCGACATCCTCACGATCAAGACCGACCATGTCCAACCAACGGTCGTCGAACGTGACCTTGTCCGACTCGATGAACCAATCCCAGGACCCCAAGTCCGCTCCCTGCAGCACCAGTTCCAGCCGTTCTTCGCTTTGGGCGAGTGCGTCCTCGGCCTGCTTCCGGTCGGCGAGTTCCTTGCGGAGTTCGGAGGTCTTCCGGGCCACTTCGCGGCGGAGGGTCCACGTCCAGGCCAGCACGGCCGCTAAGGTGGCGAGCAGTGGCAACAGGGCCATGAGGGCGATCTTCCATGCGGTTCGCCTCGCCGAACGGCGATCGTGGATCCCGAACCACTTGCGGTGGATTTCCTCGTACTTGCCCGTCTTCATTACGATGCTAAGGCCTTCGTTCAATACGGCCCTCAACTCCACGTCGCCCTCTCGGACGGCGAAGCAGTAGCGGCTGGGCAAGATAGGCGGGCCAACGGCTTCGAGGTTGCGAAGCCCCAGCTCCTCGACTAGATACAGGCCCTGCAACTTGCCCACGAGCGCGCAGTCGTGTTGGTCGTCCGCCAGAAGCCGTAGGGCGTCGGCTTGGGTATCGGTCTCGACGATCATGTCGGTCACCGCGTTCTGCCGGACGAAATCCCCCATGATGTCGCCCCGCTGAACGATGACGGCCTTGCCGGCCACGTCGTCGAGGTTGGCGACGCGTGAACCTTTCCGGACGAACAGGCTGTGGGTCAAGATGATGAAGGGCGTGGAGAAATCGACGGTCTTGGCGCGCTCGTTCGAGTAGGACATGCCCGTGAGCGCGTCGATGGAGCCCGACTCCAACTGCGCCCGCACCTCGCTCCAGGGGCCGAGGCCCAGATCGATTTCTAGCCCCATCACGTCGGCAACGGCGCGCATGAGATCGACGTTGAAGCCCGTGGGGCGCCCAGATTCGTCAAGGAATTCGTACGGCGGATAGCTGGCGTCACCCCGCACCACAAGCGTCCCTGCCGCGTCGGGTTCGCCCGCTCCCGCGGACGCCGGAACGCTCAGTACCGCGAGGCAGACTGAGAACCATCCAGTCAGAACTCTTCGAATCACGTTGTGAATCCACCCGTGCTCTGGGCACACATTGCACCCGGGAGCCTTCGGCGCCCATGTCCTTCCAACTCCCTAGCCAACACACCGGCACGTGGAGTGGAACTGGAGATTATACCATCGAAGGGAAGGCCGGATCAGGTTCGGCGTGCAAGCGAGAAAGCGGCCGTCATGCTCGCTTGAACGCTCCGGGGTTTGGTATGAATGCGCGCTATGGTCTATGATACGTAGAGTGCGCCGCGCCCTGTGAAACACACTCCCAACACGAGGTAAGGGCGCGGCATGACCATCGGAGGAGGACTCATGAAACGGGCCGGTACAGTGGTGACTTTGGTCGTGTTGCTCGGCGGAGGGTTGGCGGCAGTGTCGCCGATTGCGTGTGCCGCACCGCGGAACGACGGCGTTGCCCTTGATGGTGCGACGGCGTACACGACGTCGAAGGACGCTGTCACAATCCAGCCCACGGCGCTGACAGTCGCCGCGTGGATTCGGTTGGACGGCGTCGAAGGCTCGCAAGTATTCGTGAATGCAGGCCGCGCCGACACCGGACTCACCTTCTACCTGTACAAGGGGCAGGTCCGCATGCTGGTCGGCCATTCGGCCACCGAGTATGCCTACGCGCTCGCACCAGCTCCCCAGCCTGGCACGTGGACCCACTATGCGGGGACCTACGACGGAAGAACCATCAAGGTCTACATGGACGGCAAGCTCGTGGAGAGTAAGGAAGCCCCTGGCGCCGTTCAACCAGCTAACGCACCTCTGATGCTGGGTGCTCTCGACAGGCGGGAACGGTTCCTCATGGGGGCGCTCGAGGACGTGCGGCTTTGGGGCGCCGTACTCAGCGGCGAAGCAATCGGCGCGTTGGCGGCCAGCCGTGACGACGCGTCTCTTGGGCAGGACCTGATCGCCCGCTGGACGTCGGACGGGCTCAAAGGCGAGACGTGGTCCAGTGGTGGCGATTCCCCCGTAGCGGCGGCGCGAATCGCGAAGAAGGGCCTCTTAATCAACGAGAAAGACGACGGGTACCGCGGCATCTGGTACTACAACCAGAAATCCGGCGACGAATACGTCTACAAATACAGCGGCGGATTGGGCACGTACTGCGCGAAACACATCCCCCACGCCTGGTACGCGCCGGAGGTGAACAAGACCTTCTTCACCTACGGCGGTTCGTTGAAGAACGATAGCACGCACCTCGTCCACATGGTCTCGTACTACGACCACGAGACGGGCATGGTGCCGCGGCCGACGATCCTTCTCGACAAGGAGACGGAGGACGCCCACGACAACCCCGTGATCAACATCGATGACAAGGGGTTCATCTGGATCTTCTCCAGCAGTCACGGCACGGGACGTCCCTCGTACATCTCGCGGAGCAGCAAACCCTACGACATCGACTCGTTCGAGCTGGTGTGGACTGGCAACTACTCCTATCCGCAACCGTGGTACTTCAAGGACAAGGGCTTTCTGTTCATGCACACCTATTACATGAACGGTGGCCGCACGTCGTGCATGATGACCAGCCCCGACGGGGCCACGTGGACGCAACGGCGCATTCTCAGCCGGATCGCGCTGGGCCATTACCAAATCAGCCGGCCCTACGGGGGCGAGAAGGTCGGCGCAGCCTTCAACTACCACCCCAAAGGCAAGGGCCTGAACTGGCGCACCAACCTGTATTACATGGAAAGCGATAATTTTGGTGCAACGTGGAAGGCCGCCGATGGGACCGTTCTGAGCATCCCGTTGTCCGAGATCGAGAATCCCGCTCTGGTGGCCGATTACGAGAGTCAGAAGCTCAATGTCTATCTGAAAGACGTCACCTACGACTCCAAGGGGAACCCCATCATTCTGTACGTGACGAGCAAGGGGTATGAGTCGGGACCCGAGAACATGCCTCGCACGTGGTGTACGGCCCGATGGACCGGCGCCGAGTGGGATGTCCGGGGTGGTGACATCGTGTCCGACAACAACTACGACACCGGCCTGATCTATGTGGAGCGTGACGATCTGTGGCGCATCATCGGGCCAAGCGAGGTCGGACCGCAACCCTACAACCCTGGCGGCGAGGTCGCCATCTGGGTCAGTACGAACCAGGGCGCGTCGTGGACCATGACGCGGCAGATGACCAAGAACAGCGAATACAACCACACGTACGTTCGGCGGCCTGTTGCGGCCAGTCCCGGTTTCTGCGGGTTCTGGGCGGACGGGCACGGACGAAGACCGTCGGATTCCCGCCTCTATTTCTGCAACAGCGACGGTGATGCGTTCCGCCTTCCCGTCGACATGACGGACGACTTCCAGAAACCGGAGAAGGTCAACTAAGACGATGCGAGATTTGAAGACACTAGCTACCGCCCTTACCTGCATTGCCCTGTCGGCCACCGCCTTCGCGGCTGGCATTGAACGCGGACCCTGCGTCCTGTTCGACACGTCCTACGGAGAGGTGCTGTTCCAGCGGGACGGCATCTCAGTCTGGTGGGCATCATCCGGATGGAAGGTGGATCGGGCACGGCCCGTTCCCACCCGAAAAGGAAAGGCAGTCGAGATTCAGGCGGCACGCAACGAAGCCGAAGCGGCGCAGTTTGTCCTCCACAGTACCAAGGCGCTGACCATCTCGCGCATCAAACCCAGCGACTTGGTGAGTCCCGAAGGCGCGCGCATTGGCGCCGACCGAATCGACGTGCGCAGGGTTGGGTATGTGAACATCACCAGCCCCACGGATCGCACTAGCGCGGTTGCCCATTGGCCCGATCCACTGTTTCCGTTGGACGGCCCGGTTGCCCTGACACCCGACGTAAACCAGCCGTTTTGGGTTCTGGTTGATGTGCCGCGTGATGCAGCGGCGGGCGTCTATGAAGGAAGCATTGGAGTTTCGGGCACCGGCGTCGACTTGAGCGTTCCGCTCCGCGTCGTGGTGTACGACTTCGAGTTGCCGGACACGATGACCTGCACGACGGCTTTCGGCATTTCGCCCGATCGCGTATTCGAATACCACAACGTGACCGAGATCGCCCAGAAACGGGAACTGTTGGAGAAGTACTGGGCCTCGTTCGCGGCGCACCACATCTCGCCCTACTACCCGTGTCCGCTGGATAAATGGACGCTCACGTGGGAGAAACGGGACGCGAGTAACGAGGAAGGCTACTCGGCTGAAGACGCGGCGTTGCTCAAGGAGCACGCAATCACGCCAGTGTTCGACTGGTCGGCATGGGACAAGGAACTCGAGCGCGTAATGGACAAGTTCGGGTTCAACACGTTCCGCGTGCGTCCGCAGGGCCTTAGAGGCGATCCCGCCAGCATCGCCGGGTTTCCGGAAGGAACACGCGAATACACCCTCGCCATGAAGGCGTATCTCGGGGAGATGAACCGCCATTTCAAGGAGAAGGGGTGGACGGAAGAGGCGTACGCCTACTGGACCGACGAGCCGACGCCGCCCGAGTATCCCAGCGTCATGGAGGGCTTCCAGAAGCTCAAGGACTACGCGCCCGACATGATTCGCATGTTGACCGAAGAGGCCAAGCCCGAACTCGTCGGCGGACCGAACCTCTGGTGTCCCCTGCCGCGCACGTATGAGCACACCTTCGCTGAGGAGCGCCGCGCGGCCGGCGACCGGTTCTGGTGGTACGTCTGCACCGGTCCCAAAGCGCCATACCTCGGCCTGTTCACCGACCATCCGGCCACCGACCTGCGCGTGTGGTTGTGGCAAACGTGGAAGTACGGGTTCGAAGGTGTCCTGATCTGGGAAACCACATACTGGCATTCGCGCACGGCCTACCCGGACAGTCTCCAGGATCCCCTGGCCGATCCCATGACCTGGAAGTCCGGGTACGGGTTGAAACCCGGCATGAAGGGGCCTTTCGGCAACGGCGACGGCCGGTTTCTGTACCCTCCGGCGGGCGCCACAGGCAAGCAACCGCACGCCGTCATGGATGCACCGATCGAGTGCATCCGATGGGAAATCCTCCGCGACGCGCTGGAGGACTTCGAGTATCTGGCCATCCTGGAACGCCTTGTCGGCGCGCGAGAGGATGACCTATCCTGGCGCGCCAAACGACGCGCCCGGCGTCTGCTTGAAGTACCGGAGTCGATCACATCGGACATGACCACGTATACCAAAGACCCCGCGCCCATCGAGAAGCAACGCGACCGCGTCGCTCGCGCCATCGAGAAGCTGTCCAAGGATTGATTTCGGGCGTGGCCCGGGTGCCCGTGAATGGTATGGAAATGGGGCCTCCCTCGATGAGGAAGGCCCCATTGCGTTCTACGTTCAGTTGATGATCGGCAAGATGGCGAAATCGCGGAATGCGCCCGTGGTACGCCATGTGGAGATGCCCAAGGGGCGCGACAGCTCGACCTCGGACCGGACGTTGATAATCCGATCCTTGATACCAACGTCTACGATCTGTTTTCCGTCAATCCAGGCCTGAATCCGCTCGGGTTCTACGCGCAATCGAATGCGGTACCACTTCGCCTTCTCGAATTCAACGACTCGGCACGTTTCGTTGTTGTAGGCGTCGGCGTAGTCGAGGCACGACAGCCCCACCACGGTGCCGGCCCATCCGCCGACCACCAGGGTGCATGGGTCCTCGCCCACCGGGAAGGTGAGGCCGCAGAAGAAGTCGTCCCCGTCCACGCGCATGGCGTCCAGGGCGATCTCGTAGTTCATCCGGGGGAACGTGCCCGTCCAGTTCACGCCCGTCATATCGTTGCCCTGCTCAAGGTAGATAACGTCGCCGAGTTTGAACACGCCCTCGGTTCCCGCGAAGGGAGTGATCTTCCAGGTTTCCAGGGTTTTCTCGTCCGCCGAGACCAGTTCGTCTGAGCCGCCCGCTGTGTACCGCGCGATGAGGAACACGGCCGGTGTCGGCGTTTCCAATACGCGGTGTTCAGGATGGGTAATCACATGCAGTTGCCGCCCGCCGTGTTTGTCGTACTGCCGCCAGTACTCGGCCACGTGCTCATCGAAGGGGATCTTCGGGTCTTTGCGGTTGGCGATGTGCAGATAGGGCACGTCGGCCTTGCCCAGGGGTTCCGCATTGTCCACGGGCGTCAGTGCGTACTCCATGGCTTCGTCATCCGATGAGAACCCGTAGGCTTCGAGCACGTCCGCCCATAGGGCTTCGTCGCGGTCGGCCTTGCCCTTGCCGCCAGGCCAACTGCGGAAGTCCAGCACCGGCCATTCTGAATAGATGCAGGCCGTCTGGTCGGGATGTGCCGCGGCCCACGTGTGCGCCAGCAACGCGTCCAAACCGTGTCCTTCGACCGCCACCTTTCCGGCCAGGCCGTAGGTGTCCGTCATGGCACTAAACACCGCGTCCCACACGGCCACGGCCGCGGGCGATCCGAACCGATCCGGCACGTCCGGCGCCACAATGTGGTAGCCCATGGCGATTAGAGCACGATCCGTGGCGCTGGGGTCGCCAGGTCCCCGCAACACCCAGGGCCTGCCTTCGGCGGCAGTGTCCGGCGCGAGAACGTGAACCGTGACGCCGTCGACGGGGAAGGTGTAGGTCGCGCAGGCGTCCCCCTGCACGGGGTCGCCCGGGAATGGTGCCTGGGCCCCGGCCGCGCCGATGATCAGGGCTAGGACCACGGACAATAGCTGGAAACGCATCACGAATCCTCCTCTACCGCTATTCAACGGACTTCAGATACTGGATCTGCCGCTGGAGTTTTTCCCGGTGATCCATAGTGCGAAAGTCCTCGATGGAAATGAAACCCTGGTATCCCACGGCCTTGAGATCGGACATGAACAGCGGGATATCGAGAATGCTCTCCGCCAGATCGCATCCGTCCCAATTCCAGGCGATGGTGCCCTTCTCGTCGGGTTCCGGCGCGACCGGCCGCCAACCGCCGGCATGGCAGTGCTGAAGGTAGTCGCCCAACAGTTCCAGCCCGATGCGAAAGGTCTCGAACCCATCCTTCGCCATGTTGTTCACGTCGTAAATCACGCCCATCTCGTCCGGCGAGAAGTTTGACGCGATTCGGTGTGCCAGCGACGCGCTGACCATGATGGTGTTGCCGTGAATCTCGATGATGGCGCGCAGGCCGTACGACTGCAGAACTTCGACGGCCCTGCCGTAGGCGTCCACGGCTTCGTCGTAGAGGTCTTCGTACGAGGCGGTCCGGTCGAACCCTCGGGGTGCGCCCAAGCGGATTGGCGCGCCGCCCAGTTTCGCAACGCCCTCGGCAAGCCGCTTGACGTCATCCAGTTCGTCGCACCGCAAGTTGGCCGCAATTGCCGCGATCTCCAACCCGTGGTCCGCCGTGATGGTGGCGATCTCGTCGGCACGCTCCACCAGATTCGCAGGGGACAGGTCGGTCTTGTGAGCGCCCCAGCAGTTGCTGAACCCTTTGCCCACGGCGTCGTCCGGCGTATAGCGCACACGCCATTCCACACCGTCGTACCCCAGGTCTTGCAGGAGGCTGCACGTCTCGACCACGTCCAAGTCCGGCAAGATTACACTCGTCACGCTGTACTTCATCGTACCTTGGTCTCCCTGTCCCTACCGATGCACGCCCAATGGTAGACATGTGCCGCTTCGGTCCGGGTTGCCGCAGTTGAGTGGCCAGAGTAGCCGATGGTACCCCCTGGAATGCAAGCGATGCTCACGGAACGGCCTGATCCTTCTCGCATTTCACGGCCAGGATTCGTCATTCTGACAAGTCTTCGGCAGCCAGAACGCAGGCTCGCGGGAAGCTCGAACATCTCTGTTCCGCACAACACACTGCGCCGCAATGCCTTGCGCGAACCCTGCAAGCATGGCACACCACATGCTCCCCTATTGGTGGCTCGCGGAAAGCAGATGGCGTGGTTCCAGTAAGGCCCGGACGTTCTCGACTGAGCCTTACTGGGCCAGCCACATTCTTACGCACGACTCCCTTCTCGCGGCACAGCATCATCCCAATTCCGCATCCACCGCCCCCCGCTCTGTTTACGCGGCGTCCCGTATCGGTTAGAATCCCCTCACAACTTTCAGGCAACGGGGGAATCGCATATGACGCAGCGTGAACGCTTCCTGGAGACGCTCTTGTTTGGATCTCCGGACCGGATTCCATTCGCGCCGGGGGGAGGGCGGAAATCCACGCGTGAAGCCTGGCACAGCCAAGGGCTTCCCCGGGACCGTGATCACATGGGCGAAATCCATGCGCTGATCGACGGCCAACGCGCTGAGCAGGGCCTGGAACCTGCCGAGTGGCACGCCCGTCACCCCATCACGAACCTGGACGTGTCGTTCCGCATGATTCCCACGTTCGAAGAGAAGGTGATCGAACACAAGGATGGCCACTACATCGTCCAGGATTGGATGGGCGCGATCACCGAGATTTCCGACGAGTACGACTACACCTACATCCGCAA
>JAAEQP010001598.1 GCA_024231375.1 bacterium
CACGTCGGCCCCGCCCTCGGGCGCGATACGCTCGACAGTCGACGATTCGCGCAGACGCCGCTGCGCGTCCACGCGGGTACGTTGCTTGCCCGCCGCGCCGAACAGGTACCGGTCGTACTTGGCTTCGATCCCTTCGCAGCCCCGTTGTTCGCGGTTCGCGAAGCCGATGACGTGCGACGCCAGTTGTTTCTCGGGATAGGTACGCGTGAACTCGCGCTTCACCGCGAGACCCCCGGCACCAATGTCGCCAACGTCGCCGAGCCCTTCGTGTTCTTCCTCCGACAGCCAGCGTTTGACCCACACGAACTGCAGTTTGGCCCCTTCTGCGTTGGTCTTGGTGAGGCGCTGATACACCTCCTCCTGGTCGAGCCCGAGCTTCGCGCTGAGATACTCCGCCGCTTGGTAGGGGTCTCTCACCTCGCCCGGGTTCGCCCATAGCGACGGGGCCAACCGGTCCCGCGCCAGGATGCCGCCGTCCGTATCGTAGATGCGCCCCCGCGCGATGGGGATGTCGCGTTTGCCCGTGTTGTCGCTCAAGGGAAAATTGGGCCATACATGAATGCTGATGAGCTTCAGCGCAACAAGGGTGAACCCACCCAGAAACATCCAGAACACCGCTCGCATGCGTCGACGGTGGTGTTGATCGAGCGGGTACTCGCTGCGGTTCTTTTTCGGGGGAGCGGCCGGCCGGGGATCGGGCGTCACTCGCTCGGCCATGACGCGTCCTCCTGGTCCGTTGTCGCGTAGGCGGGTTCGGCCTCTTGTCCGTCCAGGCTGGCGATATCCGGGACGCCGTCAGGCACATCGACGAATTCGGACGGTCGCGATTCGAGAGAATCGTCCTCAACCACGTAGAGGACCTCGATCTGGTCGGGTTGCGGCTCCACCAGACCCATATCCTCGGCCTTTGCCCCAATGAGATCCATCGCCTCTCGCTCGTCTTCCTGGGCTTCCAGCAGATTGATGCTGGTTCGGAGTTCTCGGATCATGCGCCGCTGCTCCCGGACGATGTAGTCGTTCGCGCGAATGCGGAGCTGCAGCGCCGTTTCCGACATGAACACCACGAACCCGATTGCCAGGACCGGCGACCATTTCAGCACGGTCAAGATCACACGGCCGACCGATGGGACGTGTTGTCGCGGCATCACGCCCCTCCTTTCGTCGGGGCGAGCCTCTCGGCGGCGCGCAACCGGGCGCTCTTGCTGCGCGGGTTGGCACGTGCCTCGTCCGCATCGGGTTGGACGGGTTTGGGCGTCAGGATACGCAGCCGTGCGGGAGTCTCGGCCCGCACGCGGCCGTCGGGGTGGAGTTCACGTTTCTTACGGGACGCGTCGCGCAGCACGTTCTTCACGACGCGGTCTTCGCCGGAATGGAACGATATCGCCACCAGCCGGCCTTCCGGCGCCAGCACGTCCACCGCGGCTTCCAGCGACGTACGCAGACCGCCGAGTTCGTCGTTCACCGCCATGCGGATGGCCTGGAACACGGTCCGCACCTCGTTGGGGGTTCCCGACACGAAGGGCAGCGCCTCATGCACGGCTTCGGCAAGGTCGTTGGTTGTGTTGAGGGCGCTACGGCCACGGCGGGCGACAATGGCTTGGGCGATCCGCCGCGCGGGGCGAACATCGCCGAAGCCCTTCAGCACCTTGGCAAGATCGGTCTCGTTTGTTTCGGCCAGAAACGATGCGGCCGTGGTGGTCTGTGTCGTGTCCATACGCATGTCGAGCGGACAATCCTGTTGAAACGAAAAACCGCGGTGGGGGTCGTCCAACTGCATACTCGACACGCCGGCATCCAGCAGGATTCCGTCCACGCGGTCGATCCCGAGCGACACAAGCGCTTCGGGCAATTCACTGTAGTTCCGGTGCATGACCTGGGCCTGGGGGAACGGCGCCAACCGTTCGCGGGCCATGGCGACGGCGGCAGGGTCGCGGTCCAGGGCGATCAAGCGCCCTCCGGCCAAACGTTCCG
This sequence comes from bacterium, assembly GCA_024231375.1. The sequence goes on from JAAEQP010001598.1 coordinate 1,972, forward strand.
CGATACGGTACGCGTGACCTCCCGCGCCGGCCGTACAGTCTACGTAGACACCGTCGGGACGAATCGCGAGCCAGTCAATGGCAGGACCCGCCAGCACAGGCACATGCGGCGGAGTGGTTTGATCCATGATTGCGAAGCCTCCAGCCTCGCCGCATTCAACTTCGCTTCAGAGGCTGCTAGGCCGCCTCCTGGAACCGGGTGACGGCATGCGCTTCGGTCTCGCAATAGTCGAAGAAATTCTTCACGCCCGTCATGCGGAACAACCGTTCGGCGTACATGTTCACGCCGACCAGCTTCATGTCGCCGCCGAGGGTCCTCGCCTTGCCCAGCCGTTCCACCAGAACGCCGACTGCCATGTAGCTGATGAAACTCACATCCGCGACGTTCAGCACCAACTGGTGTCGTCCGTCGCATACGCAATCGTACAGCTTGTTGCGTAGGACCTCCACCCCATGCTCGTCGAGGTCGCCCTCAAGCCGCAATACGGTGACTGCACCAGTGTCCGTCCGCTCCACATTCATACCTAGCCCACCTTTCTCACGCTTCGGCGGCTGCCCCCGTTCCCTCTGGGACGCCGGTACCGCTATCACCGGCAAACAAGGGACCCGCCATTTCCCGGTACTTGTCCTGGCTGCGCTCCTGGAAGGCACGCCAGCTCTCCGCACTCCACAACTCCAGATGATCGTCCACGCCCAGAAGAACGACCTCCTTGTCCAAGTCAGCGTGGTCGCGCAGATGGGGGGCCACCAGCATTCGTCCCTGTCCGTCCGGCTTCACTTCGGCAACGCTGCCGAACAGCAGACGGCGGAAATCCAGGGCTTCCGCGTTCATGGAGGAATACCGGCTGGCCTGGCGGCGGATGTCGTTCCAACTGTCGCGATGAAACACGAACACGCAGTTGTCAAAACCACGCGTCAGGTACCACACCGCATGTCCGTTGACGTCCATCGTCTCCCGGATGCGGCGCGGCACAGTGATTCGGCCTTTGTCGTCCAGTTTGCTCTGGAACTCGCCGAAATACACGACAGGGCTCCTTCCGCTACCACTTTACACCACTTTTACCCCTTGCATGCCCCATATTACCACCACTTCCCCCCACTGTCAACCACAAAATCCCCCTTTCTTGTTTGTTTTCAA
>JAAEQP010001599.1 GCA_024231375.1 bacterium
CCAAACGACGCAGGCCGTGCCTTCGTGGCCGACGACGAACGGATTCTCGACGTAACCGCGCCCGGCGCTTTCGAATACGTGCAGGGCGTGTATGAACGTGCCGCTGGAGAGTGGGGGATTGACGCCGTGGTTGGCCTCGTCGGCCTCCGTGCCCTTACCATGGTCGAGAAGTACACCGACCCCGAAGCGACTCCCATCACGGCCTACCGCGCCGCCTTGGACGCCGTGCGCGCAGGCACGAGCCCCCGCACGTTCGTTACGGGTGTACCGCCCCTGGCCCTAGCCGCGGGATTCACCCAAGGCGCTCAGTGGGGTCGCGTCACCGCGCCCTGTTGGCAGTCGGGCCGGCATGACGGGGTTTGGGGATGCGTCGAATCCGTCACCAACGCCGCGCGCCGGTACCATTTTGCCCCCTACGTGTGGACACCCGAGCACGGGCCTGCCTGGTTCGGGCGGTCGGATGCATTGGATCAGTGGGAATTGCCGGAAGCACCGCCGCTGACATCCGGTCAGAGCCTGGCGTGGTTGACGGTTCTGGCCATGTCGGGGAGCGCCATCACCTTCGGGGATTCCGTGGACGCCCTCACCCCTGATGACCTCTCCGTGCTTCGCCGGTTGCTGCCCGGGCCCGGCGTCCGCGCACGGCCACTCAACGTGTTCAGCGACGATCCGCCGCGCGTGTGGTCTATGCCCATTGACCACGACATAGGCGATTGGCATGTGCTGGCCCTGTGCAACTGGGGGGACAAGGCCCAGGCCGTCACCGTGGCCTTCGGCGAATTGGGATTGCGTCCCAATCGGCAGTACGCCATCTACGACTTCTGGCAAGACCAGTATTTCGGCACGGCCGTCGACCGGCTCACTATCAGCGTTCCACCCGGCGACGTCCGCGTCATCGGTCTGCGGCCCACATCCAAACGCCCCATGTTTCTCTCCACCGACAGCCACTACACTATGGGCGCGACCGACTTCACCGCTCTGACGTGGGATTCCTCAGCGAGGACCCTGACAGGCACATTCGACGCGGTTGCCGACACTGTCTACAACCTGCGCGTGCTTGTTCCTCCGCCCTACAAGGTCCGGCAGGTCACCGCCACCTGCGGCACACCCGAAGTCGAGCAAGCCGAAGCCGTGCTCCGCATCAAGGTCCATGCCGCCCAGACCGGACCCGTGACGTGGGCGGCAGCGTTCTAAGGGACGTGAGAAGCGTCGCGATTCGTTCTTGCCGTTGTGGCCGGTCTCCTGACCGAGCCACATCCCGCGACCGACAGGCCGGGCGTCCAGTCCTCCCTGGGCAATCGCACTTAATGGACGGGGAGGGGGGAGCCCTCACGCCCGAGGATGTAGACCGGAGGAACGCTCAAGATGAGGTCCGAGTTTTGGAGTGCGGCATCACGATGCCGCTTTTCCCGCCCCGCATCACGATGCGGGCTCTCCCAACAACCTCGGAGGGGGCATCGTGATGCCCCCAAGCCAAAGCGCCATCGTGATGGCGCACTCCAAATAGTCCCCATATGTGTTGGATGGGCTGGGCTATCCGAAAACGAGGGAGGCCGTACATACGCAATCCTCCATTCTCCGGGCGGTTCTGGCGTGATTGCCCTGAACTCCGGGCTCGGCCCATCCTGCTCTCCCCAACACTTGTGATATACTACTTTCACTGGATTCATCGGAGGGGTATAGGGTTTACATACGACGCCGGACGACCGGGTGATGAACCGCGGGAGCGAGCATCTGGGTGGGTGCTCGGGGCGCCGTGAAAGCCGGGGGTTGTTCAGGGGATTCGGGGTTCTCTGATCGGCCGAATGGCCCATCTCAGGGGCAGTATCGCATCAAGGGCCACACGACGGCTGGCAGGGCGCCGCACTCCCATCACAGGCATCACGAGATCGCCGGCAGGGGGGCATGCCATGATCGCGTGTACGTGCGAAAGTTGCGGAAACGAGCTTCGGATTCCCGACAAATACGCGGGACAGCGCGGGAAATGCAAACGATGCGGCGAGGCACTTCATGTGCCGCAATGCGACGATCCTGCGTGCCCCGCCACGTCGGGCATCCCTCCCTTGAAACGAGAGGCGCCCACCACACAGCAGATTCCCCCTTCCGAGGATGCCCCAGGCACGTCACCGGAGCATTCCACCGCCCAGAGCGCCTCGCCCGAGCCCGTTGCGGCATTCGTGCCGATGGCCGAGGAAGCTGCGCCCAACCCTGCGATGAGCGCCCTTGAGAACCTGAATATTGATGCCCATACGCCCATCGTGTCGTACGAAAAGTCCGAACCAGATCCCACCGGTCTGACTGCGTTCTTTCACCCCAAGAACAAGGGACACCTGAAGCTCATGGGCGGCGGTGCCGTGCTGGCCCTTGCGGGCGGCGTGTGGTTCGGCATCGGGCTTGCCAAGGATACCGTCTTCGCCGTCCCGGTGTTCTTGATCCTGGCCGGACTTCTGTGCGCCGTGTTGGGGCTGCTCATCAAACATCAGGCGGCAAGCAAGAAGGCCTAGAGCGCTCCAGCCGAGGTACACGCGGCTCGTGAATCCTTGGCACGTCCTCCGGCGTGCAAATCCATCCGTACACAGGTATAATCGGGTCTTTCCGTCACCAACCCATTTCAAGGAAAGACCTGTGACTCTGCGAGCAGTACAGTTCGGGGCCGGCAACATCGGACGCGGGTTTCTGGGCCAACTCTACTACGAGACCGGATACCAGACCTCCTTCGTCGACGTGGTCCAGCCGCTGCTGGACGCCCTCAACGAGCGCGGCGAATACCCCCTCCGCATCGTGGGTGACGAAACCCGCAACCTTTGCATCGAGGACGTGTCCGCACTCCATGCCGGCGACACGGACGCCGTCGCCGAGGCCCTGGCCCAGGCCCACATGGCCAGCACGGCCGTGGGCGTCAACGTGCTGCCGAAGGTGGCGCCCGTTATCGCCGCCGGTGTAGCGCGCCGGTTCGCCGATGAGGACGCGCCCCCGCTGGACTTCATCGTGTGCGAGAACCTTATCGGCGCAGGACCCTTCCTCCGTGAAGAGGTCCGCAAGCATCTCGCGCCCGAGTTTCACGCCGTCCTGGACGAACGCGTCGGATTCGTCGAGGCCAGCATCGGGCGCATGGTGCCCATCATGACGGACAAGGAGAAGGCCGAAGACCCGCTCCTGGTCTGCGTCGAACCCTACTGCGAACTCCCCGTCGACGCCAACGGATTCAAGGGACCCGTCCCTGAACTCAAGAACATGGATCCCCGGCAGAACTTCGGCGCCTACGTGGAGCGCAAGCTGTTCGTTCACAACCTCAGCCACGCCACGGCCGCCTACCTCGGGTACCTTCGCGGGCATGAGTACATCTGGCAGGCGGTGGAAGACGACCGCGTGCGAGCCGAGGCCGAGGCCGCCCTCGACGAGACCTGCCGCGGCTTGGTGGCGAAGCACGGGCTCGACCCGGCGGCACTCAAGGCCCACGCCGACGACCTCCTCCACCGGTATCGCAACAAGGCCCTGGGCGACCAGATCGAACGAATCGCCAAGGACCCGGTGCGCAAACTGGGCTCCAAGGATCGGCTTATTGGCGCGGGGCTCATGTGCCTGGAACAAGGCATTGAGCCGCGCCATGTCGCGTTTGCAGCGGCGGCCGCAATCCGCTACGATCACCCAAACGACCCGGCTGCGGGTACGGTTCAACAACTTCTCGCCGAGCGGGGGCTCCAAGGCGTCTTGTCGGACGTATGTGGACTGCCCCCCGAAGCGCATCTCGTCGAGTTGATTAACGATGGAATCCAGCGTCTTCAAACCGAAGGTTGGGTCGAATAGGACACGTAATGCAAGAGATTAAGCTACCTCAACTTGGGCAATCTGTTGAAGAGGCCACCATTGTCACGTGGCTGAAGCAGGAGGGCGATGCCGTCAAGACGGGCGACCCGCTGTTCACAGTACAGACGGACAAGGCCGAAATCGAGTGCGAGTCCTCCGGAACAGGCGTCCTTCGCAAGGTCCTGGTGGAACCCGACATCGAAGTGGCCGTTATGACGGTCGTGGCCCTGGTCGGCGACGCCGACGAGCCGCTGCCTGACCTTGACCAGTACAAGGTGGACAGTGCCCCGGCGCCCGCGCCGACGGCTGCCGCCGAACCGGCTCCGGCACCCGCCCAACCCGCGGCCCCGGCTCCCGTAGCGGCACCGGCGCCTCCTGTCGCGCCCCCGGTTGCCCAAGGTCCCGCGTCCGCCATTTCGCCCCGCGCCCGCCGGCGTGCGGCCGAATTGGGCGTCGACCCGGCCCAGGCTACCGGCACCGGTGCAGGTGGCCGTGTGATGGAAGCCGATGTCGAGGCGCTGGCCAAGCACTACGCTCCTGGCCGCATCACGCCCGCCGCGAAGCGGGTCGCCGAGCAACGCGGCATCGACATCGCGCAGATCGCGGGTACCGGCATCAACGGCAAGATCACCAAGCAAGACGTGTTGGCCGCCAAACCGGTCCGTACTCCGAGGCCGGGACCCCAGGTCCCGCCGCCAGCGTCCGGCGAGGTACGCAGTGTGCCGCTCACCCCGATGCGCCGCATCATCGCCGAGCGGATGGGCGAGAGCAAGTACTCGGCCCCCCACTATTACGTCACCGTCGAGGTCGACATGAGCGAAGCCGTGGCATACCGCAAGTCGCTGCGGCCCTTGAGGATATCGTTCAACGATTTGGTGATGTTCGCCACGGCCCAAGCGATTCGCGAGTATCCTATGGTCAATGCCCGGTGGACGGGCGATGCCATCGAAGAACTGGGCGACGTCAACCTCGGGTTCGCGGTCGCCCTGCCGGACGGGCTTATCGTGCCCGTGGTGCGGCAGGTGCAGAATCTGGACCTCGAAGGGTTGAACAACGCTACGAAGGCCCTTGCCGAGAAGGCCCGGACAGGCAAGCTCACGCCCGACGACTACTCGGGAAGCACATTCACCATTTCGAACCTGGGCGCCTTCGGCGTGGACCAGTTCACGGCCATCATCAACCAACCGGACAGCGCCATCCTGGCGGTTGGCCGGATCAAAGACCGCCCAGTCGTTGTCGACGGCGGCATCCATGTGCGGCCCATTATGAACCTGACGCTTTCCAGCGACCATCGTGTGATCGATGGCGCTGTGGCGGCCCAGTTCATGGGCGCGCTCCGCGAAATTCTGGAAGAAGCCGATTTCTGATCCGGTTACGCCGGACGTTGTGAGGGGCACACCAGCCCCCATGTTGGAGGACACCATGATTCAGTGTGACGTAGCCGTCATCGGCGGCGGGCCGGGGGGATATGTGGCCGCAGTGCGCGCAGCGCAGCGTGGAGCGAAGGTCGTGTGCATCGAACGAGGCCCCTTGGGCGGAGTTTGCCTGAACTGGGGATGCATCCCCACCAAGGCCCTCATCCACACCGCACACCTGTATCACAAGCTCCAGGATGCCGAGGAGTACGGGTTGAAGGTCAAAGGCCTCAGCCTGGATCTCAAAGCGCTGGTGAAGCACAAGAACAAGGTCGTGAAGCGTCTCACCAGCGGCGTGGCAACCCTCTTGAAAGCCAACGGCGTGCAGGTGGTCAAGGGCGAAGCCGTCGTTACCGCGCCCGGCCGTATCCAGGTGGGTGACGAAGAGGTGCAGGCGACGAACATCATCGTGGCTACGGGTAGCCGCCCGGCCCGCATCCCTGGCCTGGAGACCGATGGCAAGAAGGTCATCACCAGCACCGAAGCCCTCGAACTCACCAAGCTTCCCAAGAAGATCGCCGTCATCGGCGGCGGCGCCTTGGGTTCAGAATTCGCGTCCCTGTGGAACATCTTCGGCGCGGAAGTGGCCCTCATCGAGATGATGCCCACCCTCCTGCCGAACGACGACGCAGAACTGACGAAGCGGCTCGCATCCAGTCTCAAGAAACGCGGCATGGCCGTGTACACCGGCACGTCCGTCGAGTCGCTCGATACCAGCGGCAAGGGCGTCCACATCAAGCTGAAGGGCAAGAAGACCGACGAACTCGATGTCGATGTCGTCTTGGTGGGCATTGGATGCCAGTACAATTCCGACGCCGTCACCAAAGTCGAATCCCTTGGCGTCAAGACCACCGAACGCGGGGCCATCGTCGTTGACGCGCGCATGGAAACCAGTGTTCCCGGCATCTACGCCATCGGCGACGTGGTCGGCAAGACCATGTTGGCCCACGGCGCGTCGACGGAAGGTATCGTGGCCGCCGAAAACGCCACCGGCGGCAACCGCGTTATGGACTACCGGGTGGTGCCGGCTTGCACGTTCACAATTCCCGAAGTGGCCAGCGTCGGCATGACCGAAGCCGCCGCGCGCGAGGCTGGGTTGGACGTGAAGATCGGCAAGTTCCCGTACATGGCCTCGGGCCGGGCTCTGGCCATGGGCGAGACCGAGGGTATGGTCAAGATTGTGGGCGACGCGTCCACCGACGAAGTGCTGGGCGTGCATATCATGGGCGCCGAGGCTGGTGAGTTGATCGCGTCCGCGGCCCTGGCCATGTCCATGGAAGCCACGGTCGGCGAAATTGCGCACACCATCCACACCCATCCGACCTTGTCGGAAACCGTGATGGAAGCCGCGGAAGACTATTTCGGGTTGAGTATTCACACACCACCCAAGAAACGGTAAGGGGGAAGCCCCTGCAGTTTCCGGACGAGGGAGATCGCGCGTAAACCATGTTCCGACTGCGATACCGTCTGTTGCTGGAACACACGGTGTGCCTCGCCCTTCTCTTGGTCGTGGCACTGGGCGCGATCTATCCCGTGGTGGTCCAGGGGCGGACACCCGTCTCGGCCAACGCCGCCCTCCAACTTCCGCCTTGGGAACAGGCGCGTCCGGCAGAGACTGAGGCTCCACCACGCGACGCCGCCATCGCGGAGCGGGTGTACCCAGGATTCGCATTCATCCACGCTTCCGCCACGCGCGTCGAGACACCCCTCTGGAATCCACTGGAGTTCGGCGGCGCGCCCTTCCTCGCCGTGTGGCGCACTCGATGCTTGTCCCCCTTCACGATTCCGTTCTACCTGTCGCGGGTTCTCACCACGGTGCCCACGGCCTTTTCGGTCGCGGCACTGCTCAAGCTGCTCGTGGCGGGACTGTGCGGCTTCTACGCCGCACGCAGACTGGGCTTCGCGACACCCATTGCGCTGTTCGTGGGCATCTCGCTTGAACTCAGCGGTCCGATCCTGCTCTGGTTGAACTGGCCCTTCTCCGACGTGGCCCCCTGGTTCCCGTTGCTCTTCGTGTTCGTCGAGCACCTCAGCATGCGCCACCATCGGACATGGCCCCTGGGCGCGGTCGTCTTTGCGCTCATGCTGCTCGGCGGCGAACCCGAGGCCCTTGCCGCCGCAGTCTTCTTCGGCGTGTTCTATCTGGTCGTCCGTTTCCTGTTGGACAAGAGGCAACCGGCTGGGTTCGGCGCATCCCTGGGGATCCTGGCCCTTTCCGTTGCGGTGGGCGCGGCCCTTGTCAGTATTCAGCTCGTACCCTTCGGCGAATTCCTGAGGCACGGGACCGATCCCGGCGCACCCGGAGGCGGCGCGGCATTCGGACCCCGGCACTTTGTCATCGCCGTGCTGCACGCGTTCTTCGGCGGCCCTTCCAGCCCCGACGCCGCGTTCGCGACGCGCGGGCTACTGTGCGTCGGGTTGGTGCCGATCCTCCTCGCGCCGCTTTGGTTGGCGGTGCGTCCGTTCGCGGACCTGCGCCAGCGCAGGCGCATCGAAAGCCTGATCCTGACCTCCGTCTTTCTCACGACGCTTGCCATGATTCGTCCCTATCTACCCGGTGTGCCCGGATTCCGGCTGTTGCAGCCCCACCACTTCCTGATCGGTAACGCCTTTGCCTTCACCTTGCTGGCGGCAGCCGCCGCCGAGGAGTGGCTGGCCCTGGACGCTGACGCCTGCGCACGGGCCATCAGGCGATTCGCCCTCTTCGCGCCCCTCCTCGTGGCCGTTACCGTAGCCCTCGTGCTCTGGAACGGTCCCCAGCAACCCGGAGCACCGAGCCTCGCCGCTCAGGGCGGCCTTGCTGTCGGCGTGGCTGTGGCCCTGCTCGCGCTGACAGCGTTTACGCTGCTCAAACCTTCCGTGCGCATCATGGGCTACGGCCTGTGCGTATTGGCCGCCGTAGATCTGTTCCTGGCCTTCCAGGCAGCGCCGTCCTACTCGGAACCGGACCTTCTCTTCCCCGAGACCGGCCGCGTGGCCACACTGCGCGATTCGGGCGAACGCCTCTGGCTTAGCGCATCGCTGCAATCCTGGCCCTTGGCCGCAAACGCCGTTCCTCAGAATCGCGGCGCCATGGGCGTCGCCCTCGACCGGTACGCCGCCTTCCTGGACCAGGCTCTGGAAGACCCCGCCCTGTCGCGGCGGGCGGGAACCCCCTATCTACTCCTGACCAAGGAGGACATCAAGGGATCTCACGCCGCCATGCGGCCTGCCTTGACCATCGAACAGGTGTTTCCCTCGGGACAGGCGCTTTTCAGGGACCTGGAGGGCAAAGGGACCGCCTGGCTCGCACGATCCGGACGTCCCGGCGGCGAGAACGGACCTTCCGACGCAGACAGTGCGTTGCCTCCCCTCATGCACAAACTCGCCGTGCCCGGCAGGGGATCCACCTCGGAGGCGCGCATCCAACGGGTGTCTGGAATGGACGACAGCGGACGTCGCACGGTCTTCGAGATCGAGGGTGCCGGCGCCTCCGTTCTTGTGTTCGCGAGTGCGTGGTGCCCGGGATGGCGCGCAATGGTAGACGATGTTGAGACTCCCGTCGGGATCGTCGACGGTGTGTTTTGCGGCGTATCGCTTGAGGAAGGCGCCCACACCGTCGAGTTCTTCTACGCACCCCGTTCCTTCACCATCGGCTTGATCGCGACCGCCTGCGCGGCCGTAATCGTCCTCGCCGCCATGATCCCGCTTCTGCTTGAGGTCGTCCGCAGACGCGACCCCTGGCGCCACTTCCACTCGTAGACAAAAGAGAAGGGCCGCCGAAGTTCCCTTCAGCGGCCCCAATGCCCAATCTCCCAGAGACCTACTCCTCGTCCGCCATGTGCGGATATCGGTAATCCGTCGGCGGCAGGAAGTTCTCCTTGATCGTCCTCGGTGAGACCCATCGCTCCAGGTTCAGCCACGAACCGGCCTTGTCGTTCGTGCCCGATGCCCGGCTGCCGCCGAAGGGCTGCTGCCCCACGACCGCGCCCGTGGGCTTGTCATTGATGTAGAAGTTGCCCGCCGCATGGCGCAACGTGTTCGTCGCCGCCACCACCGCGTGACGGTCCTGCGCGAAAATCGACCCGGTCAACGCGTACGGACTCGTCTCGTCGCACAGGTGCAGCGTTTCCTCGAACTCGCCCTCGGGGTATACGTAGATCGTCAGAACCGGTCCGAAGATCTCCTCGCTCATGAGCCGCGATTTCGGTTCCTTGCTCACCACGACCGTCGGCTCGACATAGTACCCTTCGGACTTGTCGTGCCCGCCGCCCGCGATGATCTCCAGGTCGGGATCGCTCTTCGCGAAGTCAATGTATCCCGCGATGTTCTGGAACGCCGGCTCGTCGATGACGGCGCCCATGAAATTCGTCATGTCGCACACGTCGCCCATCTTGACGGATTTCACATCCTCCAGCAACCGTTCCTTCACCTCCGGCCAGATGGAGTCCGGGATGTATGCCCGGCTGGCCGCGCTGCACTTCTGCCCTTGGTATTCGAACGCGCCACGGACCAATGCCGTCACCAGCGCCGCCTGGTCGCACGAGGCATGGGCGACGATGAAGTCCTTGCCGCCCGTTTCCCCAACGATGCGCGGATAGCTGTAGTACTTGCGAATATCCGATCCCACGGCCAACCAGATGGTCGAGAACACCTTCGTGCTCCCCGTGAAGTGGATGCCACCCAGGTCCAGGTGGTCGAGTACCGGTGGGCCAATCACGGGACCCGGCCCCGGCACCATGTTGATGACGCCGTCCGGCATGCCCGCCTCTTTCAAAATCTTCATCATGTAGTAGGCGGGGAGCACTGCCGACGATGCCGGCTTCCACACAACCGCGTTGCCCATCAGCGCGGGCGCCGTCGGCAGGTTGCCTGCGATCGACGTGAAATTGAACGGCGTGATGGCGAACACAAACCCTTCCAACGGCCGGTGTTCCATGTAGTTGAGCACCTGATGGCTCGAGGCCGGCTGGTCGTCGTACACGTGCATCATGAAATGCGGGTTATACCGCCAGAAGTCGATCAGCTCGCATGCCGAATCAACCTCGGCCTGAAAACACGTCTTGCTCATGCTGAGCATGGTGGCCGCATTCAGCGTCTGACGGTACTTGCCCGCCAGCAGTTCGGCCGCCTTCAGCAGCACCGTGGCCCGGTTCGACCACGGCATGACCGACCACTCTTTCTTGGCCTCGTTCGCCGCGTCGATGGCTTGGTTCGCGTGAAACGCGTCGGCCTGGTGGTACTGGCCCAGTGTCGTGTTCAGGGCGTGGGGACACTGCATGTCCACCAGATTCCCCGACCGGACATCCTGGCCGTTGATCATAATCGGCACTTCGACCGGATTGTCGATCATGTCTTGAAGCGTTGATTTGAGCGTTTCCCGTTCCGACGACCCCGGCGCGTAAGACAGGACGGGCTCGTTAGCTGGTTCGGGAATGTGAAACAGACCGTTGAACATTGACTCCTCCTCCTGGCACCACGTTGATGAGGGTCCGGCTTCCGGTCAGGCGTCTGCAGGCGCCGAAGCCCCCGAGTACTGACAAGCGGCCTATGTTATCGGCTATGGAGCAGATCCGTGTCAAATCCGTGCCCCGTCTCGAATTGGGGCTAAAGTTTCCTCCCGCCACGCCGATAACCCGATTAGCGACGGTTATTATGTTGACCCGGAACAGGGATGTGAGGGCAGAAACTATGGTTAACTCGTTAAATTCCGTACAGGCGCAGTTCCTGGCCGGGCAGGCGTCCGATCTCACGCCGAAGCTCATGCCCCAGGAACTGCAAACCAAGGGTGTCGTCGACTCACTGCAGATCGGCAAGGAAGGCCTCTCCACCGAGCAGGCCATGGGAGTCGTCGTTGAGCGGGCAATGGACCGCATCCGCTCCGTCGTCGACCAGGCCAAGGCCGAACTCGGCCTCGCGCCCGACGCCGAACTGGACACATCGCCCGAAGCGACTGCCAACCGCATCGCCGATTTCGCGGTGGGCTTCTTCCAGGCGTGGCGCGATCAGAGTGACGAACGTCTCGCGCTCCCGGATGAGCAGGCCCGGCAGCAGTTTGCCGATTTCATCGGCGGCGCCATTAATCAGGGCATCGGCGAAGCCCGCGACATCCTGGGCGCCCTCAACGCCTTAGGCGATGACGTCACCGCCCAGATCGACAGCACGGGCGACCTGATCCAAGCCCGGTTGGACGATTTCGTCATCAACGGCTGACGCACTACTCATAATCGCAAGTGAGCATGGCGCCCCCGGAGGCGGCCCGAAGGGCCTTCGCCGGGGGTGTCGCGTTGTGCCGCATCCTTGCCATCCGCCTGTTTCACTTCGGAACACACGGAATCAAACTGCAACAGCGTCCGGCGTCGCCTGCCGAGTCGACCCGTCGCCTCATGAACCCGCGATCCCTTAGTCCAAACCACCACACGGCTTAACAACAGGGATCTCGTGCCTGCCCCTCTCCCCGCCGACGCCTGAATTGGCATCACGCTTGCTCCCCTCCAAGTGCACTCGGTCCGCCCCGACGAACCGGGGACCGAGTCGGACTGAGCGAGTATCAGGACGAGTAAGGAGGGCCAAGCGATGACATACCGAACGTGGGACCCTTTCAAGGAACTGGATTCGTTGCGCCATCAGGTCGAGCGCGCGTTTGAGGAGTTCACGGGCGGACGGCGTCCTCTATCGCGGGTGGCGTTCCTACCCGGGCTCTCGGCGCGTGCCTATCCGCTGATGAACGTGAGCGAGGACGCGGACAACGTCTATGTGGAAGCGCTGGCCCCCGGCGTCGATCCCGAATCCCTGGAGATCTCGGTGCTCCAGGACACCTTGCGCGTGGCCGGCGATAAACCCCCGATCCGCGACGACATCCGGCCGGAGCAATTTCATCGAAACGAGCGGAGCGCAGGTCGCTTCGTGCGGTCGGTGACGCTTCCGACAGCCGTCAACAGCGACAGTGTTAGCGCCGAGTACAAGAATGGGGTGCTTCTGATCACGCTGCCGAAAACAGACGAGGCCAAGCCGAAGCAGATCAGCGTTTCGGTCCACTAGCGGCTTGCTGTCCCTTGGTGCAGGCGCAGTCTTCTTAGGAGGTGTGAGCGATGAAAGAGACAACGGTTCCAGCGGAAACGGAACAGCACGTACCCGACACCCGCGACGACGCGAGGACCTTGGTTCCGGCCGTGGATATCTTCGATACCGAGGAGGGACTGGCCGTCGTGGCCGACCTTCCCGGCGTGGACAAGGCCGATGTGGACGTGCGCGTCGAGGACGGTGTCCTCACGCTGAAGGCGGCGCCGTCGGCCGCCACGCCCGGCGAAGTGATCCATCGCGAGTACCGGTTCATGAACTACTTCAGACAGTTCCAACTGAGCGAGAAGGTGGACCAGGACAACATCCGCGCCGAGATGAAGCATGGCGTCGTGGTCCTCCACCTTCCAAAGAAGGACGAAGAAAAGCCCCAACACATCTCAGTGAGCGTATCGTGAGCACTGGCCGGACGAGGCGATCCGCACAGCGCCGTATATGGGCGGAGCGCCCGCCCAAGACAGCGCGCTGAAGGAGGTGACGGTTATGAACAATCTTGTCCCTGCTTCCTGGAAAGGGTCCATGGACGACCTTAGGGATGGCGTCATCGGTCTGTTCGACCGGTGGCGGCACCACCATCCCGATCCGGTCGACGAGCATTCGCCCGGACTCTGGCCCATGTCGTTGCTCCACCAGGGAGGGCCGCCGGTCGACCTTGAAGAGACCGACACCGACGTGGTGGTGACTGCCGAACTACCCGGTCTCGACAAGAAGGACTTCAAGGTAGACCTGCAAGGCGGTCGCCTGATTCTGAGCGGCGAGAAGAAGGCCTCGCACGATCAGAACGACCAAGCCTACCATTACACCGAGCGCCGGTATGGGGCGTTCAACCGCGCGATTCCGTTGCCCTGCGAGATCGACGCGGACAACGTGTCCGCTTCCTATAAGCGCGGCGTGCTCCGGGTCACGCTGCCGAAGACGGAGGCCGTGAAAGCCACGCGCGTACAAGTGAAGGTGACGTAACCGCGTTTGGCAACTCGGAAGCCGGGGCTAGGGGCGGAGGTTTGCCCGCGAGCCCCGGCTTTGTCGTGTCCTTGGGGGGGCCCAAGAAAGGGGACACGGGCCCCGTTGACAAAGTCGCATACGCACGAGAACAGAAGCGAGAAACGGGGGCCTGCTAGACAAAGAGCCAGAAGGTTCTACCGGGGGGGAAAGAGCCGTCGGCGCTCGAGAAAGGCGTGAAAGGAGGGGTGGGGACAGATGGCCCAACCGTTACTTTGCCGAACTCGGGCTGTTCTCTCCGGAGCAAGCATGGGTAGCGGTCAGACAGCCATTCGGATGCACGCCGGCGTCGCGAAGCCTATCTGCGCTGCGTTCGGTAGTGCCGCAAGCCCTCGACGAGGGCGTCCAGGTTGGCGTGGGGCGTGCGCGGCGTAACGGAACTGCTTGCCCCGAGGAAGAAACCCACCGGCGGGGCGTGATCGACGAGCCAGTCGAGTTCCTTGCGCACGTCGTCGGGCGTGCCGAAGGGCAGGGTCCGCGTCACGGACACGCCTGCCCAGATCATCAGCGGGTCGCCGTCGCGCGTCGTCATGCGGCAGATGCGTTCGTAGTCCATGCCGTCCTCGTACTGGAACCCCTGGAATCCCGCCACACCGGCCTCGATGAGACGTGGAACCATGGCCATGAGGTTGCCGTCGCAATGCCAGATGAGCCGCACGCCGCCGTCGAGCAGCGGCTGGATAGCGCGCGCGAAATGCGGGAACCAGAGGTCGTCCAGCATTTTCACATCGACGAGCGTACCGCGCGAGTCGGCCATGTCGTGGTCCAGACGGATGACGGCCGGGAGGCCCCCTTCGCGGATGGCGCGCGCGGCGAGGGCGTTGCGTTTCGCGGCCAGGTCGGCCTGTAGGGCGAAATCC
The DNA here is from genome assembly GCA_024231375.1 of bacterium. Next base: position 14,141 of record JAAEQP010001599.1, read on the forward strand.
TGTTCCATCACCTCCGGATACATGACGAAGGCGGTCAGGTAGTGCACATATCCGTAGGCCGTGTACCGCAGATGTGGGAAGTCTTGAAACCCGTCCGAGTAGGGTACTTTGAGGATGTCGGGACCGAACCGCCGCTGCACCTCGCTTTCGTGGGCGATTAGAGCCGCTACGTGAGCATCCGCGTCTGCCTCGATCTCGCTCGCTTCTGTCCGTAGCCCCGGGAACACCACCCGTTCGAGATGGTCAACCACAGCCTCGGCCGAGTCGATGACGATACCGTCCAAGACAACCTGATCCGCGCCCGTGCTTGCGCCGCGTTCGGTGCGGCCACCGTATCCATGCTCCGCCATGGTCAGCGGATTGTGTGCGATGTATTGATCGATGGAACAGGTGCCCACGGTTCGCTGGAAATCGAGGTAGACCGTGTCGGGATCGTTGCGATACGATCCGGATTCGTGGCCGGAAACACGCTCAAGGTAGCCTATGTCCATCGCGTGCAGGGTCACCGAAGGCACGCCAGGAACAGGTTCCATGCTGAGCGCGTCAAGCGCCAGCATGGCGTCAGGGCCGAGAGGGGTGTCCATGGATGGTGCCATTCCCTGCCTTTCCGTGCCGCTTGCTGATGGGACTCCTCAGATCCAGCCCAGCACCGGGCCAAACACGACCAGCGCCACGACGGCGAACACCGTTATCGCGTACCACTGGAATTGGCTGCCGTCGCGAAGAATGGCTAGAAGTCCGGCCTGAAAGGTCGGCTTCTACAAGGCGCGGCCCCAAGTTCAACCAGAAACACAAGACTTACAGAGGCGAAACAAACGTACTTAGGACGCTTGCCTACTTTCTGGCCGCGCCCCTAGAGCGCGTTGCGCGGACTCGGTCATGATGCTGCGCGCCCCCACAGTTTCCTGTGTCGGACGCCCCCGCCCGGTTCAGAAGCGAACGGTACACCAAGCGTGACGATGAGTCAACGGGCAACTATCGCGAGCCGTGCGGGTTGACAACGGTCCGCTGGCGCATTATCATATCCAACATAAACGAACATAAACAAACACCCTCCTGCCTTCGGGAGGGTGTGCAGGGGACCGATATGAGTCAGAGGACGACGCCTTTTGTGCCGGTAAAGGCCAGCCTGCGGGAGTTGGCCGGTGGCGCGTACACGGAGGCGCTGTGCGACGCCCGGGCGGCGTTGACGGGAGAGAGTGTGCGCGAGTTGTGCGCGGTGACGACTCGTAAGGTGGATTTCTATCCACGTACGCTCCAGAAGGCGTTGAGCAAGCACCTGAGCCGGGTTGGAAGCAAGGTTGCCAGAGGGCTGACGTCATCGGCGGCGGGGGCGGGTTCGGCAGCGTTCAACGCCAGCATCAAATCCGCGCGTGCGCCTCTGTCCGGTCTTGGGTTCCTGCGAGTAGGCGAGGATGGGCGTGTCTGTCTGACGTCGAAGAGCGAGCACTACCACCTGCCTCTGGGCCATGCGTTTGGTGGGTACGAATTGGTGGGCATGGCGCGCGCCCTGGGCGTGTGCAACGCGACGCACAACAACACGCGGGGCCATATCACGCGGCTGTTGGAGCAGGAATTGGTGCGGTCCGCCAACGGCATCGCGAAGGACGATCCGGAGGCGCTGGGGAAGGCGTTGACGTCGCGGAGCGCGACGGTGCTGAACCGGGTGCTCAACCTGGAAACGGGCAGCCTGGCGGCCGAGGCGGCGCTGAAGATGGTGCTGAGTCGGTTCTACATGCCCCAGCCGGGTTGTCCCGAACCCAAGCATGCGGGGCGGACCCCGGTCGTGCTGGTTCTGGGCGACGACGAGGGCGGGCCCGAGGCCAACTACCATGGCACGACGGTGCTGACGCAGATCATGCGGGGCATGTGGCCGGGGTTGGCGGCGGGATTGGAAGAGCATGGGTTGTTCCGGGTGCGCAGTGTCCGGGTGAATGCGGTGGACGAGTTGGAGGCCGCGTTTGAGAAGTATGACAGGGGTTCGCAGAAGATTGCGGGCTTCTTTCACGAACTGGCCCTGATGAACTACGGGGCGCGAAGGTTGACGAAGCGATTCATCCGCCGCGCCTACGCATTGTGCAGGAAGCACGACGTCCCGACAATCAACGATGAGATTCAGTCGTGTGTGTGGGCGCCGGGCTTGTACATGTTTCACGAGTACGGAATCCGGCCGTCCATGGTGGTTCTGGGCAAGGGGTTCCCCGGCGGCGAGTACGCGGCGTCGCGGATCATATTCTCCTCGGCGTTGGACACCCTGCCGCAGTTCGGTGCGCTGGTGACGAACGGGCAAGAGGAACTGGCCTCGCTTGCGTATCTCGTGACCATGGCGTGGGCCGAAGCCAACACGGAGGTGACGGCAGCCGTGGGCGACGACTTCGAGCGGCAACTGCGCGCCTTTGGGGCGCAGCATGGCGACCGGATCGCGTCGGTCGAAGGTCGCCGGCACCTTGCGGGTGTCTACTTCCATGAGCTTGACCAGGCCAAGGCGTTCACGGGACGACTGAACAAGGCCGGCCTGGACATCAGCGTGCAGACCTACAAGGAGGGTTGCCCACCGGCCGCGCTGCTGAAATTGCCGCTCACGGCGGGATACGACCTGGTCGATTTCGTGTTGGACCGCCTGCAGACCGCGATGGCGTGAGTCTGTTCCGCGGGCCTTCCTGCCCGCGTGTTCCTTCCCGTTGCCGTGTGCATCCATCCCCGGATTCCTGGTATTCTGTGCCGACTCGCGCGTACACGGAATAGGAGAATGCCATGACTGACTGGATACGCACTGCCTCGATGCTGATTCTTGCGACAGTATGCGGATGTGCCACCACATCCCAGGAACCTGCGGCGGGACCGCTGTCCGCGGCCCTCGAGGACGGCCAGTTGGTCGTTCGAATCGACGGTACCATCTTCACTGCGTACAAGTTCTCACACGAACAGAAATACCCGTACTTCTGGCCGGTGAACGGTCCGGCATCGGGCACGAGCGTTACCGTCGAGTCGACGCAACCCTATCCACACCATCACTCGCTGTTTTTCGGGTGCGACAAGGTGAACGGCGGCAACTACTGGCAGGACGTGAACGCGCGCGGACAGATACTCTCAGAGGGCCCCAAGCTCGTGAAAGCGACGGGGGACGAGATCGTGTTCACGGACGAGTGCCTATGGAAGCGTCCGCTTGCGGACCCGGTCATCCGGGACACACGACGGGTGCGCATAACAGCGCCGGGGGATGGGGTCCGGCTCATCGATTTCAAGATTACGTTGACGCCCTTGGAAGACGTACGCA
>JAAEQP010001600.1 GCA_024231375.1 bacterium
CACCGATGAGAGATCCCTCGACTTCGCTCGGGATGACATGGTTGGTGTGTGTTTGCGTTTGGTTGGCAGTCCTCAGCGCTCCGGGACTTCTCCAACAGCTCCTCTGTCCCAGGCATCTTCCCGCCGGCGAATCAGTTGGCGTAGAACCGCACAATCCGTGCGGCGTGCCCTTTGCTCTCGGGGTGTTTGGCCTCGGCCATGCGAAGCGTCATGGTGTGTTCGCCGGGTTCCAGGTCCGCGACCAGCGTGTGCGCCCACGGAATGTGCAGGAAGTGGCTCCACTCGGTGTACTGCTGCGTGGTCGTGAAGGGTCCGCCATCGATGCTGCATTCCAGGATTCCCGCGTCCGGCCCCGCCGCAACCGTTACCCCGACCGCCGTTCCGGTGAAGTCCAGCTTGAGTGTAGCCCCGGGCGTATCCGCGACCAACATCGGCACGTTCACGAACCCAGGCCGCGTGGACGCGCCATCGTCGGGGTTCCATGGATCGGCCTTCTTCCAACCGGATTCGAGGTGCGCCTCGTCAAGGGCGACGTACCGGCCCCGCGTGTAGCTCAGAGGATCGACGTTCGCAGAAGGCACCGCATGCGGCACGCGTTCGGAATCGCCGGTGAGTGGCGCCGCCCAACCCGCAGACAGCAGCCGCCGGATTGAGTCGCGGTAGAGCCTGTGCCCGAAAGGTGCGGGATGCAAGTCTTTGAAGTCCGACCAGGCGAATTCTCCGGCACGGATGCGTTCCGTCACCTCGAGCGCCAGGTTGATGGAAGCAACCGCGTAGTGTTCCGCCACCTTCTCGTGGTTGGCGATGACGGGCGGCACACCGCCCGCGTTGTAGACCTCCATCTTGGCCGGTTCGACAAAGTGCATTATTACGATGTCGATGAACGGGTTGCGCTCGCGCGCCTGCCGGATCACGCCTTCCATCCCCCGCACCATCTCTTGTTCGGTGCGGCCGTTGGTCTCGTCGTTCACCGCGTATTCGACGAACAGCAGGTCAACCTGACCCCGCCCGAACACGTCCGTACCGAGACGCATGGCGCCCATGGTCGAGTCGGTCGACGGAATACCGGCGTCAATGAAATCGAAGGTAGTGTCCGGGTACTGCTCTGACAGCATCTCGCAGACCAGCCCGCGCCAGCCCTTCATATGCGTGATCGATCCACCCAGAAACGCCACCCGACCTTCGCCCGCCCGCGTGAACTGGATTCGGCAGTTGTCCACTGGACCCCGTAGCGCATCGTAAGGCGTCAGTTCCGCCGCCATGGATCCTCCGTCCTTTCCTTCTTCCCCGCCGGCCGCGGCCGCGAGCCCAACCAACACACACACGCCTGCCAAACCAATGAATCTCATCAACACAGCACCTTCCGAAACTATGCAACCGCGTCGATCAATCCGACGCGAACTCGACTCCACGATCCACGCTTCGCACTGCGGTGGTCGCATGCGGCGCGAGCCGCTTCGCCACAGCTCCCGCCTCGTCTTTCGACCCGCAGACACCGAACACCGTCGGGCCACTCCCGCTCATCATCGCCGCCTGGCACCCCGCTTCGAGGAGACCATCCCGAATGTCGGCGAGCTCGGGATACAGACCGAACACGACGTCCTGCATGCTGTTCGCCAGCACATCGTCCCACGCGCCAACGCGCAACGCCGCGATGGCCTTGCGCAACTCGGCCGTGCGTCCGGCAAAGGGGCGCGTCTCGTTCCTTCTCAGGTCCGGACTCGTGTACACGGCCCGCGTGCTCACCGCGATGGCCGGATGAACCAGTACGAACCACGTCTCCGGTAACGGGGTCATCTCGTAGAGCCGGTCGCCCCGGCCCGTGGCTGCCATGGTCCCACCTTCGAGACAGTAGGGCACATCCGACCCGAGTTCGAGCGCCAACCGGTGCAGTTGCACCTGCGAGAGTCCCGTACGCCACAACCGATCGAGGCCTATCAACGCCGCGGCCGCGTCGCCCGATCCCCCCGCCAGCCCCGCCGCGACAGGAATCCGTTTTTCGAGGGAAAGATGAGCGCCTCGCGTGCAGCCTGTCGCGGCCTGCAACAGTTCAGCGGCCCGGTACACGAGGTTCCCGGGTCCGCACTCCAACTCCGCATCGGAGCATTCCATCGAAATGCCGTCAGGCCGCGCCTCGATGACGAGCCGGTCCGCCAAATCAACCGTCTGGAAGATGGTCTCGATGTTGTGGAATCCGTCGCGCCGCCGGGTGAGCACGTCCAGGTAGAGATTGATCTTCGCGTGGGATATGAGCGTGAGTGCCGCCGACATGATACCTCGTCAGAAGTTCCGGGACCGCAAAATGGAAACGAGCAGGGCCAATCCCAACACGCCTGCGCCGATGAACCCGGCCAAGCCGATATGACGGCCGCCGATGTCCTGAAACATGAGCAAGCTGGACCCGATGATCAGCGACCCCGCGATCACAGCAAAGGCGATCCGGTTGCTGGCACGGTCGGTTACGTTGGCAATGTTGTCGAGTCCCTCGTGGGTCATGACCACCTTCAACCGGCCCCGCCGACGCAGCCGCA
>JAAEQP010001601.1 GCA_024231375.1 bacterium
CAGACTTTCGGAGGGTACTTTATTCTTCCTATGTTTTCATCGCTGCGGTGTGAATGCGGTGCACTGGATCAAGGGTCGTTGTTGCCGGGGGGATTGGCCACTTTGGCGGCGGTACGACGGAGGCCCGAGGAGGATGACATGACTTGGAGAGCCTGGATTGTACTTTGTCTTGCAGCTTCATTCGCCTCTTTCGGTGGATGCAACGATGACAACGCTGGCGGCAACGACACCGGCGGGGACACGGACGCAGACACCGATTCAGATGGCGACGCGGACATGGATGGCGATTCGGATTCAGATGCAGACTCGGATTCCGACGCAGACTCGGATGCGGACGCTGACGGGGATACGGACACGGATGCAGACACCGATTCAGACACGGACGCGGATTCGGACGGGGACACGGACACGGATACCGACGCGGACACAGATTCAGATTCCGACACGGATTCGGACGCCGACTCGGATGCAGACGTTGATGGGGACACGGATGCCGACGCCGACTCCGATACCGACTCCGATACCGACGCCGACTCCGATACAGGCAGCTGGTCCATCGGCGATCTCACCGGGACTATCCGCGTCAACCACATGGGTTGGCGACCCTCGGATACAAAGGTGGCGGTGGTGTTGGGGCACGCCTCCGAGACCGTCGAGGTGAGGAGCACCGCAGATGGAGCGGTCGCCGGGACCTACACCACGAGCGCGCTGAGCGCGGATGAGGACTCGGGGGATCAGGTCTCGACCGTCGACTTCTCCAGTCTCACGGACCCGGGCTACTATTTCCTCTACCTGCCCGCTGCCGACGAGCGCTCCTACGGATTCGCCATTTCGGAGAGTATCTACGATATTGTCGGCGCCACCGCGATGAAGTCGTTCTACTTTCAGCGTTGCAACCACGACAAGGCCTTGCCCCACGCCTCTGACGCGGTCGGCGGTTGTCCCGGTTTGGGAGGACAGTGGGTGGACGGAACCTGCCATGGGTCCGATCTCGAATGCCCGGCCGGACCGAGCTCAGCCGATCACGGAAACCTGGATCTGCGTGGTGGATGGCACGATGCCGGCGACTATCAGAAGACGCTCTGGGGCCGGGGCGTGGGCTGGATGCTGTGGGCCTTCGAGCTGAATCCCGGCGTCTGGACGGACGGGCAGCTAGGAATCCCGGAGGGCGGCAACGGGATTCCCGATATCCTCGACGAGCTCAGTTGGGAGCTCGACTTCTACGTCAGAATGCAGCGACCCGACGGCCACTTCATGACCTCGGTGAAGGGCAACAACAGCACCGTGATGTCCCCGCCGAGCGCCTCGGATGAGAACCGCGTCTACTTCGATTGCACTTCACCCGACGGAAGCGGGTGGTCCGGCGGGGGCGTGACGATTGTCGAGGCGACCGGGAACGCAGTGCTCGTCCTTGCCCACGCCGCGATTGTCTTTGCTGCAATCGGAGAGGACACCGTCGCTGGGGGATACGAGGACGCAGCGCTCGACGGATGGGCTTGGTTGAACACGGCCTCCACCTCGACGGACAACGAGCGGCGCCTCAGGGCTTCCGCGGCCTCCGCCGTCTTCCGCATGGACGACACGCAATCGTCGGCTCAGACCGTGGCGGAGTCGTTCTCCTGGTCGGACTGGGACGGCTTGTCTCCGCATAGCGTCACCCCGGGAGAGCGCGTGATCGCGCTCGGTGCGTGGCACTACCTTGCCAATCCGGCGGGCGACGCCACGCTCAAGGACACGATCGGGGCCGCGGCGGGCACGGCGATCGTGGACAGGGCGTTCGACGAACAGGGCGTTTACGGAGGCCTCTACGGCGGGCCCGACAACACGTGGGACTGGGGCTGGGGCTCCAACAGGAGCCAGGCTTCCTACGGCGCCAACCTCTTCATCGCCGCGCGCTTCGGTGCCGTGGGCGAGTACGGCATCTCCGCGGTGGAGGAGTTGGCAATGAAGTACCTCCACTACATGCTCGGTCTCAACCCGCTGAACATGGTGTATCTGACCACCATGGCTGCCTACGGAGGCGAGCACTCGTCCTTCCAAATCTACCACGGCTGGTTCTCTCACACGGGCGGGGACGGCGACAACGGCAACGCCGACTACAACGGAAAGCCAGAGTCGATAGACGAACCGATGTACCCCTACTATCCCGACGATGACCAGACCTCCACCTACGGTCCGGCCCCCGGGATCGTTCCCGGCGGACCGAACGCGGACTATAGTGGCCTCTACGAGATCCCGAACCTGGACAACCCGGCCTACGCCTACCGCGATTGGTCGGTGGGCTGTGATTGGAACGGCTCCTCGTGCGCCTCGGCCTCCTGGCAGGTGACAGAGCCCATGGCCGCCTATCAAGGCCCGTTCGTGCTCCTGGTGTCGTTCGCCATGTCCGACTGAGACATCACACCTTCTTCGAAGGCTAGTTTCTTAGACCGTTTAATCGACCGCACAAACCCAAGCAACTCATGCTCCTTAGTCCAGACCGCGCCTCATGTATTAAACTTTGCCGCTCTTCTCGCGAACTACAAGAGTAGATGTTCGACTATGAGCGTCCATTCCGACAAACTTCATCTGCAGCGCCTC
>JAAEQP010001602.1 GCA_024231375.1 bacterium
AGTTCGTAGCGGAGAACTTCGCCGCCGCGACAGCCTAGATTCGACGAGAGGACGGAACCCATGCCGCGACTCGTGACCCTCGCGCGCGTCGAGGACGTGCCGAAGGACGATAGCATCGGCGTCGACGTCGAAGGCGCCACCATCGCCCTGTTCAACGTGGGCGGGCGGTTCTACGCCACGAGTAACGCGTGTCCTCATGAGGGTGGACCCCTTTGCGATGGCTGGACCGACGACGGCGAGACGGTGACTTGTCCGTGGCATGGTTGGCAGTTTCCTTTGGAGGTGGCCGAAGATGCCCCCGACGACGGGGTGGAGCGTTATCGGACCATCGTCGAGGATGGGGTAATCAAGGTCGAATTGCCCGATTGACTGCATATTCGAGCCGATGAAGACGGTCGCACATAGTCGTTGGAGGTCGCGCTCAGTCCCGTAGGGACGGCCCGAGGATAGCCCAGGAATTCATTCCTGGGTAAGCCGCACCCCTCCACGTGAAGTCCCGTAGGGACGACGGAACATACACACGATCCCGGCCCACAAGAGGCACGCCATGCCCCAGTACACATGTTTGGCCGATATGCTGGCGGACAACACCATGCCCGCGGCGCCTGTGTTGGTGGGGGGGGATGAGAACGGTGCGCTTCAATGTCTCGCCTGCGGCAACCGCTGCCGGATCGCGGAGGGTGAGAGCGGCCTTTGCCGCATGCGATGGAATCGGTCCGGCGAATTGCGGGTGCCCCATGGGTATGTAGCCGGGCTCCAAGTCGACCCCATTGAGAAGAAGCCCTTCTTCCACGTGTTGCCCGGACGGGACGCCCTGTCGTTTGGCATGGTGGGCTGCAACCTGCACTGCAGTTTCTGCCAGAATTGGGTGTCCAGCCAGACATTGAAAGACGACCGCGCGGGCACCATGCCTCAGCGCATCACCGCCGAGGAGATCGTGAATCTGGCGGTCCAAGACGGCGCGCCTGTCATCGTGAGCACCTACAACGAGCCCCTCATCACGGCGGACTGGGCCGTTGAGGTGTTCAAACTGGCGCGGGAACACGGGATCCGGTGTGGATTTGTCAGCAACGGGAACGCGACCCCCGAGGTGATCGAGTTTATCCGGCCTCACGTCGATCTCTACAAAGTGGACCTGAAGACCTTCGACGACGCGAAGTACCGCGAACTTGGCTGCGACCGGCGCAACGTGCTGGACACCATCGAGCGGCTCCACACGATGGGATTCTGGGTGGAAGTCGTGACGCTGGTGGTGCCAGGTTTCAACGACAGCGATGCGGAGTTGAAGGCAATTGCCGAGTTCGTGGTGGGCGTTTCGTGCGACATACCGTGGCATGTGACGGCGTTCCATCCGAACTACAAGATGACCGAAGAACGCCGGACATCCGTGGCGGACCTGGAACGCGCCTACACGGCTGGCAAAGAGGCCGGCCTTCGATTCGTGTACTCAGGCAACATGCCAGGCCGCACGGGGGACCGTGAGAATACGTGTTGTCCTGAGTGCAGCGCGGTTCTGGTTCGACGGACCGGGTTCTACATTGACGAGAATCGGATGCGTGGTGGGCAGTGTCCGGAGTGCAACGCCGCAATTCCCGGTGTGTGGGAGGAAGAGACTCCTAAGCGCGGCTCCGTGCTGTCCCGGCTCGTGCGTCGGTGACGGCCTTGGGTCACGTCTTTCGGTAGACTTCCGCGCCCGTCGACCGAAACACCTTGGCCATCTTGTCCATGCCTTTGGCGCGTGCCTCACTCACATCGACGCCTTGCGCTTCGGCATAGTCGCGGACCTGCTGCGTGATTTCCATGGCGCAGAACTTCGGGCCACACATGGAACAGAAATGGGCCAGCTTGGAGCCGGTGTCGGGCAAGGTTTCGTCGTGGAACTCGGCAGCCTTGTCCGGGTCCAGGCACAAGGCGAACTGGTCGCCCCACCGGAATTCGAATCGCGCCTTGCTCAGCGCGTTGTCGCGGATTTGCGCGGCAGGATGGCCTTTGGCAATGTCCGCGGCGTGGGCCGCGATCTTGTAAGCGATGACGCCTTCGCGCACGTCGTTTCGGTCCGGCAGGCCCAAGTGCTCCTTGGGCGTGACGTAGCAGAGCAACGCCGTGCCGTACCACCCGATCATGGCGGCACCTATACTGGACGCCAGATGGTCGTAGCCCGCGCCCACGTCCGTGATGATGGGGCCGAGCGTGTAGAAGGGGGCTTCGCCGCACCATTCGAGCTGTTTTTCGACGTTCTCCTTAATCATGTGCATGGGCACGTGGCCCGGGCCTTCGTTCATGACCTGGACATCGAATTCCCACGCCCGTTTGGTCAACTCGCCCTGGGTCTTCAGTTCGGCGAACTGGGCCTCGTCGTTCGCATCGGCCAGGCAGCCAGGACGGAGCCCGTCGCCAATCGAAAAGGCCACATCGTAGGCCGCCATGATTTCGCAGATCTCGTCCCAGTGGGTGTAGAGGAAGTTCTCTTCGTGATGGGCGAGACACCATTTCGCCATGATCGACCCGCCCCGGCTCACAATGCCCGTGACGCGATTCGCGGTCAAGGGCACGTACGGCAGCAGCACCCCCGCGTGGATGGTGAAGTAGTCGACGCCTTGCTCAGCCTGCTCGACGAGCGTGTCGCGGAAGAGTTCCCAGGTCAGGTTTTCCGGGCCACCGTCCACCTTCTCCAGGGCCTGATAGATGGGCACTGTGCCGATGGGTACGGGGGAATTGCGCAGAATCCATTCGCGCGTTTCGTGGATGTTCTCGCCGGTGGACAGGTCCATTACCGTGTCCGCACCCCAACGGATGGCCCAGACCATCTTCTCGACTTCTTCTTCAATAGAACTGGACACGGCAGAGTTGCCGATGTTGGCGTTGATCTTCGTCAGGAAACGGCGCCCGATAATCATGGGCTCCACTTCAGGGTGGTTGATGTTGCACGGGATGATGGCGCGGCCGCGAGCCACCTCGTCGCGCACCAGTTCCGGCGTCACGGCTGGAGGCATGTTGGCGCCCCAGTCGTGGCCGGGGTGGCACTTCTTCAGTTCTTCCAGGGTCTCCTCGAAGCGCACGTTTTCGCGGATGGCGATGAATTCCATCTCGGGCGTAATCTCACCGCGCCGGGCGTAGGCCATCTGGGTGGCATGGGCGCCTGACTTGGCTCGCAGCGGCCGAACCGAGACAGGGAACCGTACCGACGCCAGCGACGGGTTGGCAGCACGGGTGCGCGCGAAGTCCGAACTCGCTTCCGGCGCCTCGGCCACGTCGTCCCGGCCCACGATCCACTCGCGCCGGATGGAAGGAAGCCCTTCATGCACGTCGATGGCGGCGTCGGGGTCGGTGTAGGGGCCTGACGTATCGTAGAGCGTGACGGGCGGGTTGGGTGTATCGTTGGTGGGGGCTTGTTGGACCTCCCGCATGGGTACGCGAATCGATGGGTCGGACCCTTCCACAAACACTCGACGTGACTGTGGGAATGGCCGGCGCGTGACGCCTTCCGAAGACGATGCAAACACCTCGGACGAATCCGATACCGAGGACATAACCAATACCTCCGTCAAAGAAACAACTGCCGCGCGCCATTCCGTACCAATGATAGGAACGCCCGTGGCAAAGGGGGTTTAACATGTGTACGTCGGGCCATCATCGAAGCACCGACGCTACTGCGTGCAGGGCCGAGAGGCTTCTCCAGCCCGAAGGCCAAGGCTACCACTGCGCGGCGGACCAAGTCAAAAAGCGCGGCATGACGCCGGAGGATACGGCACAAGGGAGAGTGTGTGGGTCCGGACCGTGTGCCGCAACCACGAGTGTTGACACCTCCATGAACACGTCGTTATGGTGGTCTCGGCTTAGGAGCGTGGGAGCGTTCGCGATAACGAGGGGAGGGATTGCGCTATGCGTTGTAGTCCGTTGGCGCTGGCCGTGGCTGTGACGTCACTTCTTGCACTCGCAGCGGCCTCCCCCAGTGCGCAAAGGCAGCACGAGCAAGACACCAAAGACCTAGCCGCATGTGTCCGGGAGATACTCGAGGATCCTACGCACCTCTTCGAGTCGACTGCCGAAAAGCTGATCGCGCTTGGCCCGGAGGCCGCTCCGGCGATCGGCGAGAATCTGGGGACGTACAGATGGCCGGGAACCCTGCTCCTGGCGCTTGAGCGCTTGAAGAATCCGGAGGCCCTTCCGTGGGTACTTGATTATGCGGAACGGGAGGGCGGGCCCGTGTTCCGCGCGCTCACCTTGGCGGAGTATGACGATCCGCGGGCGGAGGGTGAGCTTCTCGACATCTTCGAGACCGGTTGGGGGGACCACGACCATCCGGACGAGTTGATCGCTCTCCGCATTGAAGTGGCCGGCCATCTGGGCCGCTTGGGAGATCCAGACACGCGCCGCCGTATGCACGCCTATCTCTTCGATGAAGACCTTCTGAGCACGGTCCGTCGAGACCACGAGGCGTGCTACCAGAATTACTGTGTGGCAGCCTGCTCTTATCTCGATAGTGAAGCGGCGCTTTGCTATGTCGAGCGCGAACTCATGGCCTGTCGGCTGGATCACGTGTATCTCGCTATGCTCGATGCGCTTGACGGGCCTCTACCGGATCGCCTCCAGCGCGCGCTGTTGCAGGCCGAGACAGACTGCCGTCTGGCCGCGCTTTCCCTCTGCAAGGTGCTCGAACAGGAGACTCTGGCCGATCCCGACGGTATGGTCCGTCTCCTTGCGGAGAAGCGTCGCGTTGCGCTGAACGAGCAGGCCCCCCAACATCAAGAATACTGGTGGGATCGTCAGGTGCTGGACTGGCTCGAACGTGCGATCGACCACCGCCTATCGGCATCCAGCACGACGACTGCGGCGCGAATCCCGCCGCCAGCGCCGGAGGATCGGACAATCGATGCGCTGATGGCGTTGCTAGAGGACGCCAGCAACGACCCGGTCCTCAGACTCGACGCGCTTGAACGACTCGCGGGCTATCCGGAGTCCGTTCCCGCCGAAGGCCTGTTTCGTGAGGCTCTGGCGCTGGGTCGCGGATTTCGCCACTGGTGCATCCCGTGCGAGACCACGGGGCGAGCAATCAAACAGTACACAGGCATTCCGCTCGACGAACCGTACCCGGAATACCACAACTTCCAACGCGCCAAGGAACTCACGCTTCGCCTGATGGAGCGGCGCGCGGCCGAATCGACTACGACCGATGGGCAAGTCGAGGAGAGTTGCAACGGCTCCGATGTCCGAACACAGCAGGCAACCGCCAAGCATGACATCCCAGAGATCGAGTTCGGCGCCAGCATCGACAGCCTGGTCGAGCTGGGCAGCGACACTCTGATCTCTTTGGGTCAGGAACGAGGGTGGACAGCGCCGCTGGTTGAGGCGCTGGCGAGGCTTGAGTGCCGCGAAGCCACGCCGTACATAGTGGAGTACCTTGACAACGGCGGCGTGCCGTGGGTATGCATCCCCCTGTTGCGCGCGCTTGAAGATCCCAGAGCCGAAGCGTCCCTATTGACCTTCATGAGAAACGAAGACAAGAGCCTCGGTATGCGCTTGCTCGCCGCCGGGGCATTGGCGCGAGTTGGTGGCTCAGAGGCCCGGCAGGCCGCCAATGATTTCCTGTTCCGACGGGCACATCTCGAATCTGCTAGGTCCGACTATGAAAGTACCTATCACTGCTACTGCATCGCCGCGTGCTCGTTTGAATCTGAGGAAGCTTTTAGGTTTCTCGAAGACGAATTATCCGACCCCTGCTTACCATGGGTGTACGGCGACATGCTTCTAGAGATGGATCGGCCGCTGCATCCGCGCGTGCGCGTCGCCCTGATGAACGGGCTGGATTCTGTACTCATAAGGGATGAGCCTCTCTCCGCGTTTCGAGGGATCGTCAAGCTGCTGGGGCAGAAGGAGTGCCCGGATATCGACAGATTGGCTCGCATTCTCGCGCGCGTGCGCAACGACATCGAGACCGACTGGGGCGGCGGCTGGGAGAGAGAGTTCGACTGGCTTGAACGAGCGCTCGCCCGGCGCATGGCATCCCGAACGACCGTCGGCGCCGCCATCACGGGCCCGCAATGGCGTGACCGCGCGGACGTGTTGGCGACGGTTGGCGACACCCCGGTGTTGGCTGGAATGCTGGAAGGCCCGGACCAGCGAATCGCCGTCCTCCGTGCGCTTGGCCGAACTACGCCACCGGACGCGTTGCCGTCCGTGAGATCGTTCCTCGAATCGCGCGACGCACGATCCCCGCGTCCGGACCCGGCGGCCGTACAGGCGATTGCGACACTTGGGGCCTACGAGGATGCAGTCTCCCTGCCGGTATTGGAGGGCCTCTACCGGGACGAGACGGTCCACGTGGCCAAACGGGTTGCGGCAGCCGGAGCGGCGCTGCATACCGCCGGTGCAAACGGAGCAGACGATGCCAGAGCCCTGCTTCTTCGACTGGTTCGGGACCCCGAGCGACTTGGCCCGGACGACCTTCCGACCGAAGTCCTGGCTGTGGCCGCATGTTCGACCGGGCAGGGAGACGGCCTATCCTTCGCGCTTGAGACGCTGGGACGTGACGACGTCGATGTGCGTACGAAACGCGCCATCGTCGCGGCCTTGCCACCGGCTCCCCAGGAGTCGACCATCGACCCGCTGATGGCCCTGGTACGTGAGCCACTGACCGATGACGAACTGCAGCTTGACGCGCTCGAACGGCTTCTCGGCTATGCCCCGCCGATACCACTGGAACCCTTGGCCGAAGCCGCCAAAGAACTCAGGCGATCTGCGTACGACACGGCCTCCGACACGCACGAACTTTGCGCCAGGACCGCAAAGGCCATTGAGCAGTACACCGGCATGCCGCTCGACGAACCATATCCCGGATACCATAGCCACCAACGCGCCCTTCGGCTCTCGAAAGAACTGGACATACGCCTCGCGTCCGAATCAGCCGCGGGCAACGCCCAAGAGGAGGTAGAATAACCGGCCTTGCGCGTATCGGGTCCAGGCGAGTTTCCCCTATATGGTAAACTGACAGTACGCTCGGGGAAAGGGAGGGCCGTCATGTCCAAAACCGGTTGGATCGTTGGAGCGCTGGTCATTTTGTTCGGAGGAATGATCGCGGGCGCGGCCATCGGCATTTGGTTCACTACCCATTACCGCATCGTGCCTGTCGAGGCGCCACCGGGTCCTCAGGCCCTCCTTGAGACGCAGCGACCGGTGGCCCCCATGCCGGGGGCGCCTTCCTCGCTTGCGGCGAGCCCGGCCGTGACGGCTACGCCTGCCAAGAGCTACGAAGAGGGGCCGTTTCGGTTTCGGTTTACGCCGGGTGAACGGCTGACCTATCAGTTGGAGGCGCATGTCGAAGGCTTGGGCAGGGAGCCGGAGCAACAGGCAGGCATCCTGCTGGACATCGGCGGCGCCATGGGGCTCGACACGCAAGACGTGGACTCTTCAGGCATCGCGACCATGGAACTGTCGTTCGACCAGATGGGCATGGCGGGCAATTTCATGGGCACCCCGGTGCAACTCAACCAGGACCGCACCAGTAGCTACTACGCACAGAATGGCCAGGCCCAAGTCGACACAGCCCAGGGAATCGGTGGCATTGCCGGCATTCCTCAGTTGGAGTTCTTCCAGAAACCCATTGGTATGCAGATCGCGCCGGATGGCGAGGTGCTGAAGCTCTGGGGCGGACAAGACATTGCCAGCATGTTGGCGGTCGTACCGACGTTGTCGACCCTCGAATTTCCGAGCGTCGAGATGCAGGAAGGCCGACAATGGGAGTCGCACATCGCCATGCCCGTGCCCGGGTTCGGCGATGCCGCGGAGACCCGGCTGCTGAATACGTTCCTTGGTTACCAGCATGTGGGGGGGCGCGTGTGCGCCGTGATCGAGCAGGAGTTCTTGTCCACGCAACAAGACGGCACGATCGATTCGCCGGAGAGCGCGCTGGGCGAGGGGATGTTGTTCTCCATGCCGCTCTTCGAACTGAAGGGCAAGAACATTCTGTACTTCGACGTCAACGCCGGGCAATTGGCCCATGCTGACCTGGATCTCAATCTGGTGTTTACCATTGGGCAGATGCTGGATGGCTCGTTGGGCTTGCTGAGTGCCATGTCCGAGAGTATCCTGAGCGGGGACGAAGCCGCGCTGGACAAGATGCTGAGCGGCGAATCGGAGAACCTGCTCGACATGGGGGTCGCCATCAAGGGGCGTCTGACCTTGGCAGGGGTGAGTCAGCAGTAGGGGCGAGAATTCGGAAGAAGCGAAAGGGAGGAGTCAGACCATGGGACAGAGCGATGTGTCACGCCGTCTATTTTTAGCGGGGGCTTCGGCGGCCGCGGTGACGGGATGCGCCACGAAGGTTGCGCCGCAGTTGGTGACGCGGGGTGCGCGTGCCAAGAACCCAAAGTCGCCGAATGAGAAACTGAACATCGCCGGAATCGGTATCGGAGGCCAGGGAGCCGGCGATCTCAGGAATATGGCGGACGAGAACATCGTCGCACTCTGCGACGTGGACGACAAGCATGCCGCCCATACGTACGAGCGCTATCCCAAGGCGAAACGGTATCGTGACTATCGGGTCATGTTGGAGAAACAGAAGGACATCGACGCGGTCGTTATCGCTACACCGGATCATCTTCACGCGGTGATTGCCATGGCCGCGATCAAACTTGGCAAGCACGTGTACTGCGAGAAACCGTTGACCCACTCCGTGTACGAGGCGCGGATGCTAACCAAGGCCGCGCGCGAAGCCGGCGTGGCGACGCAGATGGGCAATCAGGGGCAGGCGTCCGAGCATTCGCGCGTGCTGTGTGAACTCATCTGGGACGGGGCCATCGGCAACGTGCGCGAGGTGCATGGATGGTCCAACCGGTATCCGCGCATCTCGCGGCGAGGTATGGGGCGGCCCAAAGGATCGATGCCTGTGCCCGACACGTTGGACTGGGACCTGTGGCTGGGGCCGGCGCCGGAACGTCCCTATGTGAAGAGCGTGTACAACCCGTTTGTGTGGCGCGGATGGTGGGATTTCGGATGCGGCGTGTTGGGCGACATTGGTTGTCACAATTTCGCCGCCATCTTCAAAGCCCTGAACCTGGGCCATCCCACCACCGTCGAAGCCACGTCCACGGCCGCGCAGGATGCGCCCGATGTGAAGAGCGAGAGCGCGCCCATCGCGTCCATGGTGAACTACGACTTCCCGGCCGACGGCGACCGGCCCGGACTGACGATTACCTGGTACGACGGGGGCATGATGCCGCGCCGGCCCGAGGAATTGGAAGACGACCGCGAGATGGGCGGTGGCGATGGCATGCTCTACATTGGCGACAAGGGCAAGATTCTCAATCACCGCTTGATTCCCGATGCCAAGATGAAAGAGTATGGCCGTCCGCCTAAGGTGTTGCCCCGGTCGAAAGGGCATCACAAGGAATGGATCGATGCCTGCAAAGGCGGGCCGCCCGCCGGGTCGAACTTCGATGTGGCGGGGCCGTTGACCGAGGTCGTGCTCCTGGGCAACGTCGCCCTGCGCACCGGCAAGAAGCTTCAGTGGGACCCCGAGTCCATGACTGTCACGAACGTGCCCGAGGCGGCTGAGCTGATCAAGCCGACGTATCGTGAGGGGTGGTCGTTGTAGGGGAGGCCGCGAAAACAGGGACAGTCCCGTCTCGCTCGAAGACTCGCTCGCTTGGTACAGTCCCGATTTTCG
>JAAEQP010001603.1 GCA_024231375.1 bacterium
CGAGCTCTCATAGCGGATGACCCTCGCCCAGCGCCAGCCCCACGGGTTGAGGGCGGGGACCGTAATCCTCGCATACTGGCTCAGCGGAAGCTCGACGGGACCCACTTCGACCAGTGCGGCAGTCCGCTTGGAAGGAAGCGGGAATGTGCCAGGCAATTCACCAAGGGTAACGACATGAGACTCGCTCAGGGCCCCTTGGGGTACGTGAAAGGTTGCGCCAGACAGGATGCTGTCTGGTGCCGCGACCTCCAGATGCGCGTTCTGAGACGGGTCGACTTCTTCAGCAGCCTTCGGCGTGCCGTAGGTAACGGTGAAGGGCACCCGCTCTGAGGCAACTTGTCCCTCGTCGTCGGTTGCGGACACCTGGACGAAGTAGGCGCCGGGGACCGTTTCGGCATCGAAGA
Source organism: bacterium (assembly GCA_024231375.1). The sequence goes on from JAAEQP010001603.1 coordinate 405, forward strand.
CTACCTGAGGTGCCAGCTCCGTACTGTCGGCAAGCCCATCGCCGTCGAAATCCCATTCCACAGACACGCTGCCTCCATCGGGGTCCACGGCTTCGCTCTCGAAGGCGACTTCAAGCGGTGCGGGGCCAGCCATCGGAGTACGCGTGACCGCCAGGGACGGAGGATCGCTGCCCACCGTAATGCTCACGGTCGAGGAAGCCGACATGCCGTTATGGTCGGTCACTGTGACGGTGGCCACGTAAGAGCCCGGGGCCGTATAGGTGCAGCTACTGACCAGACCGGCGGACTCATCCTGAATCCCGTCGCGGTCGTCGAAATCCCAAGACGCCTGGGCGATACCCCACTCGTCGGTCGAGGAACTTGCATCGAACGTCACGAGAAGAGGGGCTTCGCCTTGCGTTCCGTCGGCCGTGAGAACCACTTCCGGAACGAGGGTGTCTTCGACGCCCTGCGGCCCGCCGTCCGCGCCAATGTCATTGCGAGATCCGTCGCGGTCCGCAAAGCCCGGGCCGTCATCGCCGGAATCGCGGCAGGGTGAGTAGGAGCAAAGGTGGAAGTTCCCGCCGTCGGCGTCCATGAATGCCGGGTCCGGGGCGAAGAAATCGCTCGAGAAGGGCAAGCTCGACAGGTCACCAGGATGGAAGCAGTTGTATCCACCGCCGACGAGCCCCGCCAGCGACCCGCCGAACGCTGCCCCGTTCATCGCGACGGCGTTGTTGCGGAAATCGGAAACGTACGCGCCTTCGGCGATTTGCACGCCCGTGACATTGCCGTACAGCGTATTGTTGACGAGGGCAACATTCGAATCCTGCGCCAACTCGACCGCTGTCTCACTGTCGCACACGACGGTATTCGTCACGACGGCCGAAACGCCCGCAGGTGCAAGGAGCGCAGACCCGTCGGATCCCGCTGCAAGCGTGAAGCCGCGCACCGTGACGCTGTCCGC